>NZ_JBIARC010000026.1:0-123246 GCF_042889625.1 Streptomyces sp. NPDC002573
CGGGGTATCAACATATCTGGCGTTGACTTTTGGCACGCTGTTGAGTTCTCAAGGAACGGACGCTTCCTTCGTACTCACCCGAGAGACTCTCTCAGACTTTCCTCCGGGCGCTTCCCTTCGGTGTTTCCGACTCTATCAGATCTCTTCTCGACCCGATTTCCTCGGCGCTTTCCAGGTTCCCGCTCCCGCGTTTCCCTTTCCGGCTTTCCCGACTCTATCAAACCTTTTCGGATCCGATTCCCGGTCGGCGGGGTTCGCCTTGGGTCCGGGCTTTCGGCCCGACCTTTCGACATTCACTACGTTAGCCGATTCCCGTCGCGACTCATAATCGAGTTCCGCGGGTTTGAATTCGGACGTGCGGGCACACCGAATTCACCCTCTGCGAGGGAGGACGTAAGTAGTGGGTTCGTCGCTTCCGGCTGCTGGCGAGACGCCGTACCCGGTTCAAGCGGCTTGGGCTACATTACGCATCTCCCAGGGCCGCGTCAACTTCGGCGCCGGCGGGGCGTGTGGGCCCGATAGGGGCTCACCGTCGGGTCGTTGGCGATCCAGAAGCGCCAGGGGTGGACCCCTCCGTCCCCGGCGACACCGGTGCGCGGACCGCTGCGTACCTGTTCGGAGGGCACCGGCGTGCCCGTCAGCATGCGCAACGGGGTCTCGCCGACCGCGCACGCGTCCGTGCCGTCGAGCGCGCGGTCCACATCCAGGGCCGTGGCCAGGCGCGCGGGGCCTTTGGCCAGTTCCTTGTCGTTGCGGGCCGAGAGCCGACGCTTCCGGGCCAGCTCCGCGCCTTCGGTGATCTCCCCGGCACGGAGCAGCACGGCGCTGGCCCTGCCCTCCGGGCCGCACACCAGGTTCATGCAGTGCCACATGCCGTAGGTGAAGTAGACGTACACATGGCCGGGCGGACCGAACATCACCTCGTTGCGGGGTGTGGGGCCGCGATAGGCGTGGGAGCCGGGGTCGTTCTGGCCGTCGTAGGCCTCGACCTCCGTCAGGCGCAGTTCGATCGGGCCGTCCGGCGTGGTGCGGACGAGGATGCGGCCCAGCAGGTCGGGGGCGACCTGCAGGACGGGGCGGTCGAAGAAGTCCCTGGGCAGGGGCGTACGGTCGAGGGTCGCGATCACGCCGTACGAGCGTAGTCCAGATGGCTGCGTACCAAAGGGTGGTCAAGGCTCCTCGCCCTTGTAAGGGTGTGGCACGGAACCGGTCCGGGGCCGGATCGCGTTTGTAGGGATCAAGGATCCACGTACGCGTGCACGAAGTGGGGCGGCGGATCTGACGTCGTCCGGGAGGGAAGATTCATGGGGTTCAAGCGGCTGCTCGCGAGCCTGGGTGCCGGCGGGGCGTCGGTCGAGACGGTGCTGACCGAGGTCAATGTCGTACCGGGTGGTGTGGTCCAGGGTGAGGTGCGGATCCAGGGCGGGTCCGTGAGCCAGTCGATCGAGGGCCTGAACGTGGGTCTCCAGGCCAAGGTCGAGGTCGAGGGACACGACGACACGGAGTACAAGCAGAACATCGAGTTCACCAAGGTGCGACTCGGTGGTGCCTTCGAGCTCCAGGCGGGCGCCGTGCACAACGTGCCGTTCGGGCTGGAGATCCCCTGGGAGACGCCGGTCACCATGATCGACGGGCAGGCGCTGCGCGGGATGCACATCGGGGTGACCACGGAGCTGGAGATCGCGCGTGCCGTGGACTCCGGGGATCTGGACCCGATCAATGTGCATCCGCTGCCGGCGCAGAAGGCGATCCTGGACGCGTTCATCCAGCTGGGCTTCCGCTTCAAGAGCGCGGACATGGAGCGCGGTGTCATCCGGGGCACGCGGCAGCGGCTGCCGTTCTACCAGGAGATCGAGTTCTTCCCGCCGTCGCAGTACCGCGGGCTGAACCAGGTCGAGCTGAGCTTCGTCGCGGACGAGCGGGAGATGGACGTCATCCTGGAGATGGACAAGAAGCCGGGCCTGTTCAGCGAGGGCAGCGACTCCTATCGGGCCTTCACGGTCGGTCTGCACGACTTCCACGGCACGGACTGGGCCGGCTACCTCCACCAGTGGCTGTCGGAGGTCGGCAGCAAGCGCAGCTGGTTCTAGGCTCTGCACTGGAACCGGATGATCCACTGATTTCTTGGAGGTGCCGAGGTGACCGACCTGAAGAGGCCGCCACTGCCGCACGACTTCCTTCCGCCCGTGCCGTCGTTCACGGTGACGAGTGAGGACGTCGAGCCGGGGGCCACACTCAAGGACGCTCAGGTCTACGCGGCTGGGAACACCTCGCCGCAGCTCCGCTGGGAGGGCTTCCCGGCCGGGACCAAGAGCTTCGCCGTGACCTGCTACGACCCGGACGCCCCGACCGGCAGCGGGTTCTGGCACTGGGTCCTGTTCGACATCCCGGTGTCGGTCACCGAGCTGCCGGCGGGCGCCGGTACCGGGAAGTTCGAGGGGCTGCCCTCGGGTGTGCACCATGCGCGCAACGACTACGGGTCGAAGGACTTCGGCGGTGCCGCGCCGCCGCCCGGGGACGGGCCGCACCGGTACGTCTTCACCGTGTACGCCGTCGACCAGGAGAAGCTCGGTCCGGACTCGGACGCCTCTCCCGCGGTGGTCGGCTTCAATCTGCGCTTCCACACGCTGGGGCGCGCCCACCTCATCGGTGAGTACGAGAACCCCGCTGAGGGCTGACACACCCGTCGAAGACTGACGTTCATTGAACGTTTGCCCGCCTCCGGTCTTGGAAGTGATCGGAGGCGGGCATTTTTTATTGCGTTGTCCATCTCGGCGCGCCCGTCCAGAGTTGATCCAAGCCCGCCTGGGAGTGGGCCGGTGCACACGGGAGGTGGGCTGGATGCGTGACACGCTGGTGCTGAACGCGAGCTTCGAGCCGCTGTCGACGGTGACGCTGAACCGAGCCGTCGTGCTGGTGCTGCAGGACAAGGCCGTCGTCGAGCAGGCCCACCCCGAACTGCGAATGCGGGGCGCCGATGTGGATATACCGGCGCCCCGCGTCATCAGGCTCTGCCGATATGTACGAGTGCCTTTCCGAAGACAAGCTCCATGGTCGAGGCGGGGTGTCCTGGTGCGGGACCGGCACAGGTGCGCGTACTGCGGACGGCGGGCGACGACCGTGGACCACGTGGTGCCGCGGTCGCACGGTGGCGGCGACACCTGGCTGAACACGGTGGCCTCCTGCGCCGAGGACAACCACCGCAAGGCGAACCGCACCCCGGAGCAGGCGGGGATGCCGCTGCTGCGGCAGCCCTTCGAGCCGACGCCCGCGGACGCGATGCTGCTGGCGCTCGGGCACGACGAGTTCGAGGCGCTGCCGGAGTGGCTGGGACAGCCTGCGGCCTAGTGCCCCACAGGCGGCCCCGTGGCGGCCGCTCGCGGGGCCGTGAGGCCAGGGGATGTGCAGCGGGGCCTGCCTCCTTCGGGAGGCGGGCCCCGGTGTCGTAGGACCGCTGTCGGGTCAGTCGATGGACGGGCGCTCGCGGCGCTCGGTCGCGGTGCTCGAACCGCCGTTGCCGGACCCTCCGGAGGAGCCGCCGCTTCCCGAACCGCCGCCCAGGGGGCCGAAGTTGCCCATGGCGCCGGAGAGTCCCTTCAGGGCGTCGCCGATCTCGCTGGGCACGATCCAGAGCTTGTTGGCGTCGCCTTCGGCGATCTTCGGGAGCATCTGGAGGTACTGGTAGGAGAGCAGCTTCTGGTCCGGGTCGCCGGCGTGGATCGCCTCGAAGACCGTACGGACGGCCTGCGCCTCACCCTCGGCGCGCAGGGCGGCGGCCTTGGCCTCACCTTCGGCGCGCAGGATCTGGGACTGCTTCTCACCTTCGGCGGTGAGGATGGCGGCCTGTCGCGTACCTTCCGCGGTGAGGATCGCGGCGCGCTTGTCACGGTCGGCGCGCATCTGCTTCTCCATCGAGTCCTGGATGGAGGTCGGGGGCTCGATCGCCTTCAGCTCCACGCGGTTGACGCGGATGCCCCACTTGCCGGTGGCCTCGTCGAGGACGCCGCGCAGGGCCGCGTTGATCTCCTCACGGGAGGTCAGGGTGCGCTCCAGGTCCATGCCGCCGATGATGTTGCGGAGGGTGGTGACGGTGAGCTGCTCGATGGCCTGGATGTAGCTGGCGACCTCGTAGGTCGCGGCCCGGGCGTCGGTCACCTGGTAGTAGATGACGGTGTCGATGTTGACGACCAGGTTGTCCTGGGTGATCACCGGCTGCGGCGGGAACGGCACGACCTGTTCGCGCAGGTCGATGCGGTTGCGGATCGAGTCTATGAACGGGACCACGATGTTCAGGCCCGCGTTCAGGGTGCGTGTGTAGCGGCCGAAGCGCTCGACGATGGCGGCGCTCGCCTGTGGGATGACCTGGATCGTCTTGATCAGGGCGATGAAGACCAACACCACCAGAATGATCAGGACGATGATGATCGGTTCCATCGTGATTCCCCGTACCCTTCTCCGCCTCGGCGCCTGTGGAAGATCTTATGGTTGTTGAAGATCTTGCTGGTCGAGTCTGACAGACCGTCGCGTACCTCGTGGCCTGTTCGGTCGAGTTAAGTCCTACGAGGTCACATCACAATCGCCGTGGCTCCGTCGATGTCCACGACGTCCACTTCCTGGCCGACCTCGAAGGCGAGTTCGGCGTCGAGGGAGCGCGCCGACCAGACCTCTCCGGCGAGCTTGATCCGGCCGCCGTTGCCGTCGACGCGCTCCAGGACGAGGGCGTGCCTGCCCTTCAGCGCATCGATGCCGGTGGCGAATTGGGGCCGCTGGGCGCGGTGCCGTGCGGCGATGGGCCGGACCACGGCGATGAGTGCGACGGAGACGACGGCGAAGACCACGACCTGGAGGACGGCGTCGCCGCCCAGGGCGCCGACCGCGGCGGCCGCGACGGCGCCCGCCGCGAGCATCCCGAGCTCCGGCATCGCGGTGATCACGAGACCGATGCCGAGCCCCGCCGCGCCGATCAGCCACCACACCCACGCGTCGATGTTCACATGGTCATGGTAGGGCCGGGGCCCGGTCGCGGACAGGGCGCCTTCGGGGTTGTACGAGCCTGCGTCAGGGGCGTTCGGGGTCAGGACAGGGGCAGACCGTGAGCGGTCCAGCGCTCGCCGACCTGCTCCACCACGAGCGGGAGGCCGAAGCACAGGGAGAGGTTGCGCGAGGTCAGTTCCAGCTCCAGCGGACCCGCGGCGAGCACCTTGCCCTGACGGATCATCAGGACGTGGGAGAAGCCGGGGGCGATCTCCTCGACATGGTGCGTGACCATGATCATGGAGGGGGCGATCGGGTCGCGGGCGAGGCGGCCGAGACGGCGTACGAGGTCCTCGCGGCCGCCGAGGTCGAGACCGGCGGCGGGCTCGTCGAGCAGCAGCAGTTCGGGGTCGGACATCAGGGCGCGGGCGATGAGGGTGCGCTTGCGCTCGCCCTCGGAGAGGGTGCCGAACTTGCGGTCCAGGTACTCGCTCATGCCCAGGCGGTCGAGGAAGGCGCGGGCGCGCTGCTCGTCGACGTCCTCGTACTCCTCCTGCCAGCCGGCCGTCATGCCGTACGCGGCGGTCAGCACGGTCTGCAGGACCGTCTGGCGCTTGGGGAGCTTCTCGGTCATGGCGACACCGGCCACGCCGATGCGCGGACGCAGCTCGAAGACGTCGGTGCCGGGCCTGCCGAGGGTCTCGCCGAGGATGGTCGCGGTGCCCTTGGTCGGGTAGAGGTAGCTGGAGGCGACGTTCAGAAGGGTGGTCTTGCCGGCACCGTTGGGGCCGAGGATGACCCAGCGCTCGCCCTCCTTGACCGACCAGGAGACCTGGTCCACGAGAGCCCGGCCCTCGCGGACCACGGATACGTCCTCCAGCTCCAGAACATCGCTCATGAGCGCGTTGTCTCCCCTTGCAGTGTGGCCGGTGTCGGCTCTCGCGTACGCCTGTGGGCGTGGTCCGCCACGCCGGTGGGCGGGGCCCCCATGAAATCTACGCCACTGGTCGCCCGGTCGATTCCATAGGTCCGGTCCGTAGGGTGGAGGCATGCTCTCGGAACCACGCTCAGGTCGGTTGGCCGCATGGGGGAATGCCCTGTTGGCCGGATTTGTCTCGCCGGACGACGCCGCGTCCGCCATCGTCGGGGAGGACGCGGTGCACCGGGTGGAGGGGCTGCCGGGTGAGTCGGCGCCCGTCGGTCTGACCCTCGCCCTGGGGCGGCTGCGCACGCTCGGGGTGACCGGTCTGCGGGTGGCGCTGCCCGCGCCGGGGCATCCGCTGGGGCTGAGCGGCCCTCCGGAGTTCAACGCGCGGGCGCTGGAGGCCGAGGAGGCGGTGGTCTGTCACGGGGCCGCGTTCGGGCTGGTGCCGGAGGTCGACGAGGCGGGGCCGGCCGGCGATGTGCATGTCGAGGTCGTCTGGCACTGTCTGCCGGTGCGGGAGGCGCCGCCCGCAGACGTGCCCTCGCTCGGGGAGGCCGAGCGGGAGCTGGCGGAGGCCCTGCGCGAGGCGACGGAGGTGCTCTCGCGGCTGGACGTGGCGGGGTCGGGGCCGGTGGCGGAGGCGGCGATCGACGCGTACCGGGCGCGGGCCGAGCGGGGGCAGGAGGTCCTGGCACCGGGGTATCCGCCGCGGGCGGTGCGGGTGCTGGAGCTGGCCCGGCGTGTGGGGCTGCTGATCTCGGTCGCGTACGAGAACGGGCAGGGGGGCGCGGTGAGCGCCTCCGAGATGGCGGCCCGCACCCAAGCGCTGCGCCCGGTGGAGCGGACGGCCCGACGGGCGCAGGTGGCCGCGTACAACGCGATCGTGGAGCAGCGCGAGATGCGATGATCCGTTGCCACAGCCGAAACCGGCCTCCCGGGAGTCCCCGGGAGGCCGGTCAGGAAGAGTGGACCGTCGCCGGCGTCAGTGGTTGAGGCCCAGGTTGCCGAAGGCCGGGTTCAGGAGGCCGATCACGTTCACGGTGTTGCCGACCGCGTTGACGGGCACGTGCACCGGGACCTGGATGACGTTGCCCGACACGACGCCCGGGGAACCCACGGCCCGTCCGTCGGCGTGAGAGCCGTCGTGGGCCGAGGCGAGGCCGGCGCTGGCGGCGATCAGTCCCCCGGCCACCATGGTGACGGCAGCGGCCTTCTTCAGGTTCTTCACTTCTGAGCCCTCTCCTTGCGATCACTGCGGCAGGCGCCGCAGTACGCCTTGGAGAACGGCCGGGATCGATCGAGGATGCGCCACCCGGGGGACATACACCCGACGGTATGAAGATCCGCTCAGCCGTTAACGCCGTGGCGGACGGCCCAGAGCGCGGCCTGGGTGCGGTCGGCCAGGTCCAGCTTCATCAGGATGTTGGAGACATGGGTCTTCACCGTCTTCTCCGAGAGCACCAGCGCACGGGCGATCTCCCGGTTGGACCGCCCGTCCGCGATCAGGCCCAGCACCTCCCGCTCCCGCTCCGTGAGAGAGCCGCCCCGGCCCTGGCCGGCGTTGGTCTCCTCCTGGGACAGCAGCGCGCCCGCCACCTCCGGCTGGAGGAGGATGTGGCCCGCGTGCACCGACCGGATGGCTCCGGCCAGGGCATCGGGGTCCACGTCCTTGTACACGTAGCCGGCGGCGCCCGCGCGCAGGGCCGGCACCACCGTGCGCTGCTCGGTGAAGCTGGTGACGATCAGCACGCGCGCGGGGTGGTCCAGTTCGCGGAGCCTGCGGAGGGCGTCGATGCCGTCCATCCCCGGCATCTTGACGTCCATGAGGATGACGTCGGGGGTCAGCTCCTGGGCGAGGGCGACCCCTTCGGCGCCGTCGGAGGCCTCTCCGACGACCTCGATGTCGTCCTGCACCTCGAGGAAGGTGCGCAGCCCCCGGCGGACGACCTGGTGGTCGTCGACGAGCAGCACCTTGATTGTGTCAGCCACCAGGGACCTCCATCTCGATGGTGGTGCCCTTCCCGGGCGCCGATTCCACGGTCAGCGTGCCGCCGACCCCGCTCGCCCGGTCGCGCATGGAGACCAGCCCGAGGTGGCGTCCCGCCCGGCGCACCGCCTGGGGCTCGAATCCGCCGCCGTCGTCCGTGACGCGTAGGACGGCGCCCGGGCCGCGCTTCTCCAGGGTCACCTCGACGCGCTGGGCACCGGAGTGCCGCAGCGCGTTGTGCAGCGCCTCCTGGGCGACCCGCAGCAGCGCCTCCTCCTGGGCGGCCGGCAGGGCGCGGACGCCCAGGCCGACGAAGGTCACCCGTGCGGTGTGGGCGCGGTCGAGGACCTGGACCTGGGTGCGCAGGGTGTTGACGAGGCCGTCCTCGTCGAGCGCGGCGGGGCGCAGCTCGACCACGGCGGCCCGCAGTTCGTCGGCGGCCTCGGCGGCGAGCGAGGCCACCTGCTGCAGCTCGCCCTTGGCCCGCGCCGGGTCCCGGTGGACCAGGGCGGCCGCCGCCTGGGCGGTGAGCCGCAGGGAGAAGAGCTTCTGGCTGACCGCGTCGTGCAGCTCGTGGGCCAGACGGGAGCGCTCCTCGGCGATGGTCAGCTCGCGGCTGCGTTCGTAGAGCCGGGCGTTGGTGAGGGCGATCGCGGCGTGCTGGGCGAGGATCGAGAGCAGTTCCACGTCGTCCCCGGTGAAGCCGCAGCCGCCTTCCTGTCTCGGGCACCTCTTGTTGGCCAGGAACAGCGCGCCGATGGTCTCGTCTCCGTCGCGGATGGGCAGGCCGAGGAAGTCGGACATCTGCGGGTGGGCGCTCGGCCAGCCCTCGAAACGCGGGTCCTCGCGGACGTCGGCGAGCCGCTCCGTCTTCGCCTCGCGCAGCATCGCGGCGAGGATGCCGTGCTGGCGCGGGAGCGGACCGATGGCTTTCCACTGCTCCTCGGAGACACCGTCCACGACGAACTGGGCGAAGCCCCCGTGGTCGTCCGGGACGCCCAGCGCCGCGTACTCCGCGTCGAGCAGCTCGCGGGCCGAGGCGACGATCGTCTTGAGGACGTCGCGCACCTCCAGATGCCTGCTCATGGCCAGCAGCGCGGAGCTCACCGCGTACAGGCCCGACCGGGGTCCATGGCTCATGACCTCACCGTACCGGCGAGGTGTGACAGGGCGTATCCGCCCGCCGACCACCGTCCTCTACACCGGTGGGCCTAGGCCCGGCCTCGCGCGGGCCCGGGCCGAAGGACCCTGCTTCCTTGTGCCCTCAGCCGCCGCGGCCCGTCTCGGGCGGCGCCCCGAGTCCTCTATATGGGCCCGCACCGCTATATGGGCCCGCACCGCGTCCTCATGTACGGCTGCGGCCGCACGGCACAAACGACCCGCGCGGCCTCGGATCAGCGGCGCCGACCCCTAGCGATCCACTGTGGACCCGACCCCTCACACAGAGCGTTGCTTCAGCAACTGATGGTGAGACACACCCGGACTGCATGTGAGGCCGCGCATAGGACCCACATCACATACGAAGGCGCATAGGAGACAAAGAAGCCCGTGATGAACGGGGACGACAGGCGATTCTGTCCCGTTTTACCCTTCCTGTGTCCACTACCGGGGATCGTACGTCACACCTTTGCGGCAAATTTTTGCGACAGCTAAGAATTGCTCGCGTCGCTCGGCGCCGCAGGCTCTGCCCGCGGCGCTTGTGCTGGAAACATCCGTCTTCCGCCGGCACCAGAAGCGACCTCCGCGCTCAAACAAAGAGGTCCCTCCACATGCCCAAGAACATCACCGCTCTTCGTGCCCGCAGTCGTGAGCTCACCAAGGCCCACAAGATGTCCATCGCCGGTGTGGCCGCCCTCGGCTGCTGCGCCCTCGCGGTCACCGCCGCGCCCAGCGAGGCACAGAGCAAGACCCAGGCGGCCCCCGCCGCCTCCGTCCCGGTGAAGATCGGCAACCAGCCGGCCAAGGCGATCAAGGTCAGCGTCACCGACCAGATGGCTGCCCAGTCCCTCAAGGCCGAGACCATCGCCGCCAAGCAGACGGCCGCCGTCAAGCAGGCGCCCGTGCGGCAGCCCGCCGCGCAGCCGGTGCAGCAGCGTCCGGCCCAGCAGGCCGCGAGCCGGTCCGCGGCGCGCCCGCAGATCCAGCAGCAGGCCGCTCCCACCCCGAGGAGCTACACCAACAACCTCGACGGCTGGATCCGCCAGTCGCTCGACATCATGCACCAGAGGGGCATCCCGGGCTCGTACAACGGCCTGTACCGCAACATCATGCGGGAGTCCTCGGGCAACCCGATGGCCATCAACCTCTGGGACATCAACGCCCAGAACGGCATCCCTTCCAAGGGTCTGCTCCAGGTCATCCAGCCGACCTTCAACACGTACCACGTCGAAGGCACGTCCTGGAACATCTACGACCCGGTCGCGAACATCACCGCCGCCTGCAACTACGCGGCGCACCGGTACGGCTCGATGGACAACGTCAACAGCGCGTACTGAGGTCG
Source organism: Streptomyces sp. NPDC002573 (assembly GCF_042889625.1). NCBI lineage: Bacteria > Bacillati > Actinomycetota > Actinomycetes > Kitasatosporales > Streptomycetaceae > Streptomyces > Streptomyces sp. NPDC002573. Next base: position 10,387 of record NZ_JBIARC010000026.1, read on the forward strand.
GCGCGGGGCCTCTTCTCGCCTGAGAACGCACAAGGGCGGCACCCTCTGGGGGTGCCGCCCTTCCGCGCGTCTCGGGGACGGTTACTTCCGCATGACCTCCGGCTCGTGGCGGCGCAGGAAACGGGCCACCAGGAAGCCGCAGACCACGCCGAGCACGATCAGGGCGGCCATGTCCAGGGTCCAGGCCGACGCCGTGTGGTTCCACAGCGGGTCGGTGCTGGTCGGGTCGTCCGTGTTGGGGGCGATCTTGTTGAAGTCCAGCGTGGCGCCGGCGGCGGCGACCGCCCAGCGGGACGGCATCAGGTACGAGAACTGGTTGACGCCCATCGTGCCGTTCAGCGTGAACAGGCAGCCGGTGAACACGACCTGGATGATCGCGAACATGACCAGCAGCGGCATCGTCTTCTCGGCGGTCTTCACCAGCGAGGAGATGACCAGGCCGACCATCATCGAGGTGAAGCCGAGCGCCATGACCGGCAGACACAGCTCGAACAGCGTGGCATGGCCGAGGATCACGCCCTGGTCCGGGATCGTCCGGCTGGAGAAGCCGATCAGGCCGACCATCAGACCCTGCAGCACGGTGACCGCGCCGAGCACGGCCACCTTGGACATCAGATATGCCGAGCGGGACAGGCCGGTGGCGCGCTCCCGCTCGTAGATGACCCGTTCCTTGATCAGTTCGCGGACGGAGTTGGCGGCGCCCGCGAAGCACGCGCCGACCGCGAGGATCAGCAGGACCGTGGTGGCCGTGCCGTTCGGGACGGGCACACCGGTCTTCGGGTTGACCGGGTTGACCAGCAGTGTCTTGTCACTGTCGATGAGCAGGCTGACCGCGCCGAGCACCGCCGGCAGGATCACCGTCAGCGCCAGGAAGCCCTTGTCGGAGGCTATGACCGCGACATAGCGCCGGATCAGGGTGGCGAGCTGGGAGAACCAGCCCTGTGGCTTGGCCGGCTTGATCGCCTGGGGCGGCGGCATATGGACCGACTGCGGGGCCACGGCGTCGATCTCCGCGGCGTACATCTGGTAGTGCTGCGAGCCCTTCCAGCGACCCGACCAGTCGTAGTCGCGGTAGTTCTCGAAGGCGGAGAAGACATCGGCCCAGGATGCGTAGCCGAAGAAGTTCAGCGCTTCCTCCGGCGGGCCGAAGTAGGCGACGGCCCCGCCCGGTGCCATCACCAGGAGCTTGTCGCACAGGGCCAGCTCGGCCACGGAGTGGGTGACGACGAGGACCGTACGGCCGTCGTCGGCGAGACCCCGCAGCAGCTGCATGACGTCGCGGTCCATGCCCGGGTCGAGACCGGAGGTCGGCTCGTCCAGGAAGATCAGTGACGGCTTGGTGAGCAGTTCCAGAGCCACCGAGACACGCTTGCGCTGACCGCCGGAGAGGGAGGTGACCTTCTTCTCCTTGTGCACGTCCAGCTTCAGCTCGCGCAGCACCTCGTCGATGCGGGCCTCGCGCTCGGCGGCCGTGGTGTCGGCGGGGAAGCGCAGCTTGGCCGCGTACTTCAGGGCCTTCTTGACGGTCAGCTCCTTGTGCAGGATGTCGTCCTGCGGGACCAGACCGATGCGCTGGCGCAGCTCGGCGAACTGCTTGTACAGGTTCCGGTTGTCGTAGAGGACGTCGCCCTGGTTCGCGGGGCGGTAACCGGTGAGCGCCTTCAGCAGCGTCGACTTGCCGGAGCCGGACGGGCCGATGACCGCGATCAGCGACTTCTCCGGGACGCCGAAGGAGACGTCCTTGAGGATCTGCTTGCCGCCGTCGACCGTGACGGTCAGATGGCGCGCGGAGAAGGAGACCTCACCGGTGTCGACGAACTCCTCGAGCCGATCGCCGACCAGACGGAACGTCGAGTGGCCGACGCCGACGATGTCGTTCGGGCCGAGCAGCGCCGACCCGCCCTTGCCGATCGGCATGCCGTTGACGAACGTGCCGTTGTGCGAGCCCAGGTCGCGGATCTCGAAACGGCCGTCGGGCGTGGCGTGGAACTCGGCGTGGTGACGGGAGACCTGGAGGTCGGAGACGACCAGGTCGTTCTCCAGCGCACGGCCGATGCGCATCACCCGGCCGAGGGCGAGCTGGTGGAACGTGGTCGGGCTGCGGTCGCCGTAGACGGGGGACGCCCCCGCGTCGGCGCCGGCACCCTGCTGCTGCGGGACGCGGGCAGCGGACTGCTGCGGGCTTTGCGGAGGCGCCGGTTGCGGTGCCTGCTGCTGGGACGCCTGTTGCTGCGGGCCCGGCTGAGCCCAGCCGGCCCCCGCGCTCCGGGCCGCGTACGGCTGCTGCTGCGGCCCGGCCTGCGGGGCGGCCACCACGGCCGCGGCACCGGACAGACTCAGTCCGGGCCCGTCGGTCGCGTTGCCCAGGTGCACGGTCGTGCCCGCGCCGATCTCCAGCTGCTGGATGCGCCGGCCCCCGACGAACGTACCGTTGGTGCTCCCCCGGTCCTCGAGGATCCAACTGCGGCCGTTCCAGCTGATCGTGGCGTGGCGCCAGGAGACCCTGGCGTCCTCGAGCACGATGTCCCCCTCCGGATCACGTCCGAGGGCGTACGGCCTGGACGCGTCGAGCGTCCAGGTACGTCCATTGAATTCCACTACGAGTTCAGGCACTCCATGCCCCACTGAGTTGTCCCCCGAGTTACCCCCATCACGGGGAGTGTAGGGATGTCGAACATCGTGGGGAACTATTTCAGGCTGAGCGCTCTGACTGAAATTCGGGGCTTGTGACAGGCGTGAACGGGCGTTTCGGTGCGCGCCGTTGACGGAGCTGAAACCCGGCCGGAGAGTGGTGATCCGACGCGAGACGGACATCCGCGGTGGAACGCCGCGGGGCGGACCGGGGGGCTGGCGATGGGCGACAAGGCCGCGAAGGGCGGTGGGAGGCTGCCCTGGACGGATCTGCTGCTGTCCGCGATCGCCTCCGTGAGCTGGGCGTTGATCGGCATGGCCGGGACGGCGGGGCTCGGGCTGCATCTGCTCCGGGCGGATGCGGCCAGCTCGCTCGGGCCGATGACGGCGGCCCTGGTGACGCTGGGTGCGAACGGGTCGGTCCGGCCGTCCGGGGATGTGTCGGCGTTCGGTCTGAAGGGGGCCGAGACGACGACCGCCGTCGACATCACGCCACTGGGCGTCGGTCTGGTGGGTGCGCTGCTGCTGTCGTGGTTCTTCCTGCGTTCCCTGCGGGCGGTGGGAGCGGTCGTCGCCCCCTCGGAACTCCTCGCGCGCGTGAGTGCGGTGGTGGGGTTGTTCGTCGCGATGCTGGGCGGTCTCGCCTGGGTCGGCCACGACGTGGTCACCCTCGACGGGGGCTCGCTCGGGCTGGACAGACTGCCGGGCGGCGGGGGCGGGAGCGGGGGCGGCATCGACGTCCCGGGGCTCGGGAACATCGGGGGGCTGCTGCCGGACCGGATCGGGGACCTCGTCCGTGCGAAGGCCTCGGTCGGCTTCAGCGTCGACACGGTGCCCACGCTGCTCGGGGGCGCGGCATGGGCGGCGGGTGTTCTGGCGATCGCGCTGCTCGCGTCCCGGCGCACGCCCCTGCCCCGAGGCTGGGAGGCCGTGCACCGGGTCGTGCGCCCGGCCGCGTCGTCGCTGGTGACGGTGGCGCTGGTCTCCGTGGTCGCCGGTCTTGCAGCGGCGGCGTACGCGGCGGTCGGCGACGACCATCCGGCGCGGATCGCGGGGGCGGCGCTGCTCGGGGCGCCCAACGGGGTGTGGCTGGCGGTTCCGCTCGGCCTGTTCGTCCCGTGGGACGGCACGGCGTCGGGCGCGCTGGCGACCGTGCTGCCGCATCCGCTGGACCGGCTGCTCGGGGTACGGACGCAGCAACCCGTGACGCTGGACCGGCTGGCCGGACTGGACGGCAGGGTGTGGCTGCTGGCGGTGGCCGCGGCGCTCTTGATGTTGTTCGCCGGTGTGCTGACGGCGGTGCGTACGCCTCTCGTACGAGCCGGGGATGCCGCGGCCGTACCGGGTACGACCGCCTCTGTCGTACGGGCCACGGGTCCCCTCGGCTTCGCAGGGCGCTGTGCGCTTCTGCTCGGGATCGCGACGGCGGTGGTGCTGCCGTTCCTCGCCTGGCTGACGGATGTGTCGGTGGACGCCTCGCTGTCCGTGTTCGGATTCGACGCGTTCGGCGCCGGGATCGAACTGCACGGGCACCTCGGCACGGCGTTGTTGCTGGGCGCGGCGTGGGGCGCGGGGGCCGGGGCCGCCGGGGCGCTGCTCGCGTGGGCGACCGGGGCGGCGGGCAGCCGGGCGGCGCCCCTGGCACGGGGTGACACGACGTCGTGGGCGGCCGCCGCACCTCTGTTCGCACCACGCCCGGCCGGTCCCTACGCTCCGGGAAGCCCGTACCGTCCGCCGAACCCTGACACCAATCCCTATCTACGGCTGCCGGAGCAGCTCCGTGAGCCGCAGGACGCACGGCCCGAGCCGCCGGACGGGGGCGCACGGCCCGCCGGCGACGGCATGTACGGGGCGCCCACGGTGATCGGGCCGATCGAGCGACCCGCCCCGCCGCCCGGACGCCGTCCCCGGGGGACGCTGCCGCCCTCGGACCCGGGACCGCCCCCGCCGCCTCCACCGCCCCCTGCGTCTCCGCCACCCGAGCGGCCCCGTGGGCGCGGCTGACCGGCCTATGAGGGCCCGCGCTCCCGGGCGCCCTCCGCCCTCAGGCCCGCGCTCCCGCCCCGTCCTGCGTCTTCGTCGCCGGGCCAGCCGTTCGTCACCCGCCCGCCATCCACTGTTCCGTGTCCGCTAGACGGACCGGGCACGCGGTCGGCACTGGGTGCCGGATACGGTGGAAACACCATGAGCGCTTCGCAGACCACCGATGCCCCGACCCTCCTTGTCAAGATCTTCGGCAAGGACCGGCCCGGCCTGACGGCCGGACTGTTCGACACCCTGGCCGCTTACGGCGTCGACGTCGTCGACATCGAGCAGGTCGTCACCCGGGGCCGGATGGTGCTGTGTGCCCTCGTGACGATGCCCCCGTCCGGGCTGGAAGGTGATCTTCGGGCGACCGTCCACAGCTGGGCGGAGTCCATGAAGATGCAGGCGGAGATCATCTCCGGGATCGGCGACAACCGTCCGCGCGGCCTCGGACGTTCCCTGGTCACCGTGCTCGGCCATCCGCTGACCGCCGAGTCGACGGCCGCCATCGCCGCCCGTATCGCCGACACCGGCGGCAACATCGACCGCATCTTCCGGCTCGCCAAGTACCCGGTGACGGCCGTCGAGTTCGCCGTGTCCGGTGTGGAGACCGAGCCGCTGCGCACCGCCCTGGTTACCGACGCCGCGGCACTCGGTGTCGACGTCGCCGTCGTCGCGGCCGGTCTGCACCGGCGGGCCCAGCGGCTGGTCGTCATGGACGTCGACTCGACGCTCATCCAGGACGAGGTCATCGAGCTGTTCGCCGCGCACGCCGGGTGCGAGGCGGAGGTGGCCGAGGTGACGGCGGCCGCCATGCGCGGCGAGCTGGACTTCGAGCAGTCGCTGCACGCACGCGTGGCGCTGCTCAAGGGGCTGGACGCGTCGGTGGTCGACAAGGTGCGTGCCGAGGTGCGGCTCACTCCGGGCGCGCGCACCTTGATCCGCACGCTGAAACGACTCGGCTTCCAGGTGGGCGTCGTCTCCGGCGGCTTCACCCAGGTCACGGACGACCTCAAGGAGCGGCTCGGTCTGGACTTCGCGCAGGCCAACACGCTGGAGATCGTCGACGGGAAACTGACCGGCAAGGTCGTCGGCGAGATCGTGGACCGGGCGGGCAAGGCGCGGCTGCTGCGCCGGTTCGCCGCCGAGGCGGGTGTGCCGCTGGCGCAGACCGTGGCGATCGGGGACGGGGCCAACGACCTCGACATGCTGAACGCGGCCGGCCTGGGCGTCGCCTTCAACGCCAAGCCCGTGGTCCGCGAGGCCGCGCACACCGCCGTGAACTTCCCCTTCCTGGACACCGTCCTGTATCTGCTCGGTGTCACCCGGGAAGAGGTCGAGGCGGCGGACATACACGACGACATCCTCTGAGGGCCCTGAGCCGCACGGCGTCAGCGAGGGCCTCGGACTCCGCCGGGGGTCGGCACCGTCACCGGTGCCGGCCCCCGCTGCCGTCCGTGAGGGGGTTACTCGCTCGGCGCCCAGAAGTCGAGCAGGGTGGCCGTACCCGGCTCCAGTGACTTCCAGGAGCCGTCGAGGGAGAGCACGACGAAGCCTGCGGCGGGGAAGCCACGTCGGCCCATCCGCTCGGCGGCCTCGTCCTCGGCTGCTCCCGCGAGGACCTCTGCGAGACCGTGGATGCCCGGGTTGTGGCCGATCAGGACCATGTTCTGGACGTCGTCCGGGGTCTCGTTGACCACGGCGATCAGCTCGCCGGGCGAAGCGTCGTAGATCCGCTCCTCATAGATGGTTTTCGGCCGGTGCGGAAGCTCCTGGACCGCGAGCTTCCAGGTCTCCCGGGTCCGTGTCGCTGTGGAGCAGAGGGCCAAGTCGAGGGCGATGCCGGTGTCGGCCAGCTTGCGGCCGGCGACGGCCGCGTCCTTGCGGCCCCGGTCCGCGAGGGGCCGCTCATGGTCGGCCACCTGCGGCCAGTCGGCCTTCGCATGCCGGAAGAGGACAATCCTGCGAGGTTCTGCGGAGCTCATGGGTCCCAGCTTTGCATGAAAGAGGCCGAGGAGCGCAGGCAGTTGACCCCGTCGGAAGCACGCCCGCGTCCGGGCGTCCGACCAGGCCCTTCCGGGGCCCGCCTCGGCAGACGCGGGCCGTCACCGGCGGGCGCCCGAGGCGTCACCGCGCGTGGTGGGTGATCGTCTGCTGGATCCGCTCGACGAGATGGCCGAAAGCGGGGTCACCACCCGCCCGCGCGTCCGCCGGATTGAGTATCAGCGCCAGCAGCAGCACGAAGGCCAGTGTGGGCAGCGCGAGGGCCCACCAGGGCAGCCGCATGTCGATGCCGCCCGTGCCCGTGGGCGCCGGGTGGGGCCGAGGGTGCGCAGGGGCCGACATGGGTGCCTCCGTGGGTCTTCGAGCGGTCCGTGGTCCGCTGTTCGCGCCCACATCTCGAAGGTAGGGATTCGGAGGCCGTCAACCCATCCGGTGATCCACCCACTTGACCCTGACACTCACCCCCTAAGGGTTGCGGGGGACAACCCCCGGCCGGGGGCTGGAGGTACCCCCCGTCAGGGTGAGGCGATCGTGGCGATGACGGCGATGATCACGAAGATGGCGAAGAACGCGCCGAAGACGAGCAGCATCTTCTTCTGGCCGTTCTGGGGATTCGGGTCGAGCACGGGCATACGGTCAGTTTCGCACCCCTCCCCCGCCCGTCTTCCGGCGGGGTCGCCACCGGCCTGCGGACCGCACCCGGCCGGTCCGCGCCCGGCCGGGTGCACCCGGTCGACGTACTCAGGGATCCCGCAGGTCACCCCCTCCTTCAGCGCGCCGCCTCGTCCTCCACGGTCCGGTCGCGGCCCGCCAGGACGCCCACCGCGACCTGCGGGACCATCAGTCCGGCCATCAGGGCGAGCGGCAGGCCCCAACCGCCGCTGTGCTGGTAGAGGACGCCAACCAGGAGCGGCCCCGGGACCGACAGCAGATAGCCGGTGCTCTGCGCGAAGGCCGACAGCTTGGCCACGCCCGCGCTCGTCCGGGCCCGCATGCCCACCATGGTCAGGGCCAGGGGGAAGGAGCAGTTGGCGATCCCGAGCAGCAGCGCCCAGGCCCAGGCGCCGGCCGCCGGGGCCCAGTACAGGCCCGCGTACCCGGCCAGACCGCAGATGCCGAGCATGACCGCGATCGGCCCCTGGTGCGGCAGCCGGGTGGCCAGCCGCGGGATGACGAAGGCGAGGGGCACGCCCATCGCCATGGTGACGGCCAGCAGCACTCCGGCCGTGCCCGCGGACACCCCGGCGTCACGGAAGATCTGCGCCATCCAGCCCATCGTGATGTAGGCGGCCGTGGCCTGGAGGCCGAAGAAGACGGCCAGCGCCCATGCGGTGCGGCTCCGGGTGATCCGCAGCCCGTCGGGTTCGCCCCGGTCGGTGTCGGCGGCGGGGGTGCTCTGCGCGGAACGGGCACCGCGGGCGCGGACGAACGGGATCCACGGCAGCACGGCCGCCGCCGACAGCGCCGCCCAGAGCGCGAGACCCGACTGCCAGTGACCGCCCAGGGCGTCGGTCAGGGGGACCGTGGCCGCCGCCGCGGCGGACGTGCCCAGGGCGAGCGCCATCGAGTACAGGCCGGTCATCGACCCCACCCGGTCCGGGAACCAGCGCTTGACGATCACCGGCATCAGGACGTTGCTGACGGCGATACCCATCAGGGCGAGCGCGCTGGCGGCCAGGAAGCCCGCGGTGCTCCCGGTGTAGGGGCGGATCACGAGGCCGACGGTGATCGCGACCATTCCGGCGCAGACCACGGCGCCCGGGCCGAGGCGGCGGGCCAGCCGGGGGGCCATGACGCCGAAGACGGCGAAGCACAGCGGGGGGACGGAGGTCAGCAGTCCGGCGACGCTGCCGCTCATGCCGAGCCCGTCGCGCACCTCTTCGAGGAGGGCACCGAAGCTGGTGATGGCGGGCCGCAGGTTGAGCGCGGTGAGCACGATGCCGACGACCAGCACACGTGTGGTCCACGCGTGCGTGCCGGCCGCTCCGCCCCCGGGGCGCGCGCCCGCGCCGTCGTGTGCGGGGGCGGAGCCGGGGACCGGTGTGAACGTGGGGGCCGGTGCGGACGTTGCCGTCCCGGTCTCATCGAAAGCCATAGAGCACATCATAGAATCATGGGATGAATCAGGGTCCAATTCCCTTGCGTTACGCTCCGGATACCCCGGCCCCGCAACCAGGCCCGCACGAAGGACCGTCATGCCGCTGAGCCACCCCCGCCGATCCGCGTTGTCCGAACAGGTCATCGCCGAACTGCGGAACCAGATCACCTCGGGCGAATGGCCGGTGGGCTCCCGTATCCCGACCGAGACCGAGCTGGTCGACCAGCTCGGGGTCGCGCGCAACACGGTCCGTGAGGCCGTCCGCGCGCTCGCGCACAACGGTCTGCTGGACATCCGCCAGGGATCGGGCACCTATGTGGCGGCGACCAGCGAGCTGGCGGGCGTGATGCACCGGCGGTTCGCCGACGCCGACCCCACCCACGTCGCCGAGCTGCGCTCCACCCTGGAGTCGGGTGCCGCCCAGCTGGCCGCCGAGCGGCGCACCGAGCGCGACCTCAAGCAGCTGGACGCGCTTCTGCTGCGTCGTGAGGAGGCCTGGGAGTCCGGGGACGCGGAGGCCTTCGTGACCGCCGACGCCACGTTCCACATGGCCGTGGTGGCGGCGTCGCACAACGACGTCATGACGGCGATGTACGCGGACCTGGGCGAGGTGCTGCGGGACTGGCTGCGCGACGACGTCGGCGGGGAGCTCACGCCGGAGACGTACATGGACCACGCGGGGCTGGTGGACGCGATCCGCGCGGGCGACGCGGCCGCGGCGGCCGCGGAGGCGGCGAGCTATCCGTTCATGTGCCGCCCCGGCCGGTCACAGGCCGCGAAGGGCTGACCGAACGGGCGATGCCCCGCTCCCCGCGCGCAGCGGGAAACGGGGCATCGACCTCGTACGACGGGAGCCGGGGCCGCACGGGCGGCGTCGGCCCGTGACGGCTCAGGCGCCGATGGCGTGCAGACCACCGTCCACGTGGATGATCTCGCCGGTGGTCTTCGGGAACCAGTCGCTCAGCAGGGCGACGATGCCCCGGCCGGCCGGCTCCGGGTCCTTCAGGTCCCACTCCAGCGGAGAGCGGTTGTCCCACACGGAGGCCAGCTCGCCGAAGCCCGGGATGGACTTGGCGGCCATGGAGCCGAGCGGGCCCGCGGAGATCAGGTTGCAGCGGATGTTCTGCTTGCCCAGGTCACGCGCGATGTAGCGGCTGGTGGCCTCCAGGGCGGCCTTGGCCGGGCCCATCCAGTCGTACTGCGGCCAGGCGAACTGCGCGTCGAAGGTGAGGCCCACGACCGAGCCGCCGTTCTGCATCAGCGGCAGGCAGGCCATGGTCAGCGACTTCAGGGAGTACGCCGAGACGTGCATGGCGGTGGCCACGGACTCGAACGGCGTGTTCAGGAAGTTGCCGCCGAGCGCGTCCTGCGGCGCGAAGCCGATGGAGTGGACGACGCCGTCGAGGCCGCCCAGCTCCTCACCGACGATGTCGGCCAGCCGCCCGAGGTGCTCGTCGTTGGTGACGTCGAGCTCGATGACCTTGGTGGGCTTGGGGAGCTTCTTGGCGATGCGCTCGGTCAGCGTGGGCCGCGGGAAGGCGGTCAGGATGATCTCGGCGCCCTGCTCCTGGGCCAGCTTGGCGGCGTGGAAGGCGATGGAGGACTCCATCAGCACACCGGAGATCAGGACGCGCTTGCCCTCGAGAATTCCGCTCATGGTGATCAGTGACCCATTCCCAGTCCGCCGTCAACGGGGATGACGGCTCCAGTGATGTACGAGGCGTCGTCGGAGGCGAGGAACCGCACCGTCGCGGCGATCTCCTCCGGCCGCGCGTACCGGCCGAGCGGTACCTGCGACACGATGTTCTGGCGCTGCTCGTCGGTGAGCACCTTGGTCATGTCCGTGTCGACGAAGCCGGGGGCGACGACGTTGAAGGTGATGTTGCGCGAGCCCAGCTCACGGGCGAGGGAGCGCGCGAAGCCGACCAGGGCGGCCTTGGAGGCGGCGTAGTTCGCCTGCCCGGCGGACCCGAGCAGCCCCACGACCGACGAGATGAGGACGACGCGGCCCTTCTTGGCGCGCAGCATGCCGCGGTTGGCGCGCTTGACGACGCGGAAGGTGCCGGTGAGGTTGGTGTCGATGACCGAGGTGAAGTCCTCCTCGGACATCCGCATCAGAAGCTGGTCCTTGGTGACGCCGGCGTTGGCGACCAGGATCTCGACCGGGCCGTGCTCGGCCTCGATCTCCTTGTAGGCCTGCTCCACCTGCTCGGTGTCGGTGATGTCGCACTTGACCGCGAGGAAGCCGGCCGGCGGCTCGCCCGAGCGGTACGTGATCGCGACCTTGTCGCCGGCGTCGGCGAACGCGCGGGCGATGGCGAGGCCGATGCCCCGGTTGCCTCCAGTGACGAGAACCGAGCGGCTCAACGGATCACCCTTTCGATAGCGGTCTGGAACCCCTGCACAGACAGGCGCCTTCATCGAAAACCTATCGGTCCCGGCCGCCGCGCGGACAATCGGGCACCGACAGTGGCGCCGGGGGCACGCTGTCGGATCCCTACAGAATCGGCCGCCGCGGAGTGAGTCGGGACGGTCCCGGGAGGCGGAGGTCCGGTCGCCGGACGCAAAGGTGTGGTCCGTACGGTCACTCGCGAGACATGATCGGATCCGACAGGCCACGACAGCAGGGAGACCTCCGTGCCGCATTCCATCGACGAAGCCTTCACGGCACTGCCGTTGCGGGCCCTGGCCGACGCCGCGCTGGCACGCGCGCGTGCGCTGGGGGCCGAACACGCGGACTTCCGCTTCGAGCGGGTGCGCAGCGCCGCGTGGCGGTTGCGCGACGGCAAGACCGCCGGGTCGTCGGACACGACCGATCTGGGGTACGCGGTGCGGGTCGTGCACGGCGGGACCTGGGGGTTCGCCTCGGGTGTCGACATGACTCTCGACGCCGCCGCCAAGGTCGCGTCGCAGGCGGTGGCGATGGCCAGGCTGTCGGCGCAGGTGACCAAGGCGGCGGGGTCGGACGTGGGGGCACCTCCCGCGTCTTTCGGGCAGGGGGGGAGGGTGGAGCTGGCATCGGAGCCGGTGCACGCGGAGCGGACCTGGGTGTCCTCGTACGAGATCGATCCGTTCACCGTGCCCGACGAGCACAAGACGGGGCTGCTGGCCGACTGGTGCGCGCGGCTGCTCGCGGCCGACGGCGTCGATCATGTGGACGCCTCGCTGCTGACCGTCCACGAGAACAAGTTCTACGCCGACACCGCGGGCACCGTGACCACCCAGCAGCGCGTACGGCTGCACCCGGAGCTGACCGCGGTCTCGGTCGACGAGTCCACCGGTGAGTTCGACTCGATGCGCACGCTCGCGCCGCCAGCCGGCCGCGGCTGGGAGTATCTGACGGGCACCGGCTGGGACTGGGACGCGGAGCTGGAGCAGATGCCGGAGCTGCTCGCCGAGAAGATGCGCGCGCCGAGTGTGCAGGCGGGCGTGTACGACCTGGTCGTCGACCCGTCCAACCTGTGGCTGACCATTCACGAGTCCATCGGTCACGCCACCGAGCTGGACCGGGCGCTCGGCTACGAGGCCGCGTACGCCGGTACCTCCTTCGCCACCTTCGACCGGCTCGGCAAGCTGCGGTACGGCTCCGAGCTGATGAACGTCACCGGCGACCGCACCGCCGAGCACGGCCTCGCGACGATCGGCTACGACGACGAGGGCGTCGAGGCCCAGTCCTGGGACCTGGTCAAGGACGGCACGCTGGTCGGCTACCAGCTGGACCGGCGCATGGCCCGGCTGACCGGGTTCGAGCGGTCCAACGGATGTGCCTATGCCGACTCGCCCGGGCACGTTCCCGTGCAGCGCATGGCGAATGTGTCGCTCCAACCGGATCCGGCCGGGCTGTCGACCGAGGACCTGATCGGCAGCGTGGACCGCGGCATCTATGTCGTCGGGGACCGCTCCTGGTCCATCGACATGCAGCGCTACAACTTCCAGTTCACGGGCCAGCGGTTCTTCCGGATCGAGAACGGGCGGATCACCGGCCAGCTCCGCGATGTCGCCTACCAGGCCACGACCACGGACTTCTGGGGTTCGATGTCGGCCGTCGGCGGTCCGCAGACGTATGTCCTGGGCGGCGCCTTCAACTGCGGCAAGGCCCAGCCGGGCCAGGTCGCCGCGGTCTCGCACGGCTGCCCGTCCGCCCTGTTCAGGGGCGTCAACATTCTCAACACCACGCAGGAGGCCGGTCGATGAGCGCCCGTACGAACAAGCCGCACGAGATCGTCGAGCGCGCCCTCGCGATGTCCCGCGCGGACGGGTGCGTCGTCATCGCCGACGAGCACTCCACGGCCAACCTCCGCTGGGCGGGCAACGCGCTGACCACGAACGGGGTCACGCGCGGGCGCACCCTCACCGTCGTGGCGACCGTCGACGGCGCGCAGGGCACGGCGTCCGGGGTGGTCTCCCGCTCAGCCGTCACCGCGGACGAGCTGGAGCCGCTGGTCCGGGCCGCGGAGGCCGCCGCACGCGGCGCGGGCCCCGCCGAGGACGCGCAACCGCTGGTGACGGGGGTGGCGCAGTCCCCGGACTTCACGGAGCCGCCCGTGGAGACCTCCTCCGCCGTGTTCACGGACTTCGCGCCGGCGCTCGGCGAGTCCTTCGCACGCGCGCGTGCGGGCGGCCGCGAGCTGTACGGCTTCGCCAACCACGAACTCGTCTCGACGTATGTCGGTACGTCGACCGGGCTGCGGCTGCGCCACGACCAGCCGAGCGGCACCCTGGAGCTCAACGCCAAGTCCCCGGACCGCCTGCGCTCGGCATGGGCGGGATGTTCGACGCGGGATTTCAAGGACGTCGACCCGGCGGCGCTGGACGCCGAGCTGGCGCAGCGGCTGGCCTGGGCGAAGCGCAAGGTCGAGCTGCCCGCGGGCCGGTACGAGACGCTGCTGCCGCCGACCGCGGTCGCGGACCTGCTGATCTACCAGATGTGGTCGTCGACGGCCCGGAACGCGGCCGAGGGCCGCACGGTCTTCAGCAAGCCCGGTGGCGGCACGCGGGTCGGCGAGCGGCTCTCCCGTCTGCCGCTGACCCTGCGCAGCGACCCGAACGAGCCCGGCCTGGAGACGGCGCCCTTCGTGATCTCGCACTCCTCCGGCGACGCCGCGTCGGTCTTCGACAACGGGCTGCCGCTGACGGCCACCGAGTGGATCGGCGACGGAGAGCTGCGGCATCTGACGACCACCCGGCACAGCGCGGCCCTCACCGGCCTCCCGCTCGCCCCGGCGATCGGGAACCTGATCCTGGACGGCGGCTCCGACCGCTCCCGGGAGGAGATGGTCGCGGACACCGAGCGTGGGCTGCTGCTGACCTGCCTCTGGTACATCCGCGAGGTCGACCCGGCGACGCTGCTGCTGACCGGACTGACCCGGGACGGCGTCTACCTCGTGGAGAACGGCGAGGTCACCGGAGAGGTCAACAACTTCCGGTTCAACGAGTCCCCGGTCGACCTGCTCGGGCGGGCCGCGGAGGCCGGGCGCACGGAAAAGACGCTGCCGAGGGAGTGGAGCGACTGGTTCACCAGGGCTGCGATGCCGGCCCTGAGGGTGCCGGACTTCAATATGAGCTCTGTCAGCCAGGGCGTATAACCTCGTAGCCGGTGGTCGTTCGACCGCCGCCGACGTCATCCAGGGCCATCCAAGGTCATCCAAGGAGATACGAGAACCGTGACGGACATCGTCGACGAGCTGAAGTGGCGCGGGCTGATCGCCCTCTCCACGGACGAGGACGCATTGCGCAAGGCGTTCGCGGACGGTCCCGTCACGTTCTATTGCGGCTTCGACCCGACCGCGCCCAGCCTGCACCTCGGCAACCTCGTGCAGATCCTGACGATGCGCCGCATCCAGCAGGCGGGCAACCGTCCGCTGGGCCTGGTCGGGGGTGCCACGGGCCTGATCGGCGACCCCAAGCCGACCGCGGAGCGCACGCTGAACGACCCCGAGGTCGTGGCCGGCTGGGTGGCGCGGCTGCGCGGCCAGATCGAGAAGTTCCTCGACTTCGAGGGACCGAACGCCGCGACCATGGTCAACAACCTGGACTGGACCCAGGGCCTGTCGGCCATCGACTTCCTGCGGGACATCGGCAAGCACTTCCGGGTCAACAAGATGATCGCGAAGGAGGCCGTCTCCCGGCGGCTGAACTCGGACGCGGGCATCAGCTACACCGAGTTCAGCTACCAGATCCTTCAGGGCATGGACTTCCTGGAGCTGTTCCGCAGGTACGGCTGCACGCTCCAGACCGGTGGCAGCGACCAGTGGGGCAACCTCACGGCGGGCGCGGACCTGATCCACAAGGTGGAGCCGCATGTCCCGGTGCACGCGCTGGCCACGCCGCTGATCACCAAGGCGGACGGCACCAAGTTCGGCAAGACGGAGTCCGGCACGGTCTGGCTCGACCCGGAGCTGACCACGCCGTACGCCTTCTACCAGTTCTGGCTGAACGCCGACGACCGTGACATCTCGAAGTTCCTGCGCATCTTCAGCTTCAGGTCCCGTGAGGAGATCGAGGAGCTGGAGCAGCAGACCGAGGAGCGTCCGCAGGCCCGTGCCGCGCAGCGCGCACTCGCCGAGGAGCTGACGACGCTGGTGCACGGCGCCGACCAGACGGCCGCCGTGACCGCCGCGTCCAAGGCCCTCTTCGGCCAGGGCGAGCTGACGGACCTCGACGCGACGACGCTGGCCGCGGCCCTCTCCGAGGTGCCGAACGTCCAGGTCTCCGAGCTGCCGACGGTCGTGGACCTGTTCGCCGAGGTCGGCCTTGTGGCCAGCAAGTCGGCCGCGCGTCGCACGGTGAAGGAGGGCGGCGCCTACGTGAACAACGCGAAGGTCACCTCCGAGGACGCGGTGCCCTCCCAGGAGGACCTGCTGCACGGGCGCTGGCTGGTGCTGCGCCGTGGCAAGAAGAACCTGGCCGCGGTCGAGGTCACGGGCGCCTGAGGCGCTCTCGCGCACAAGGGCCGGGATGTGGTCCCGGCCGCGCAAGAGGGGCGTTCCCGTCGGGGAACGCCCCTCTTCTCTCGGTGCTTCAGGCCCTCTCCCGGCGTCTGCCCTTCGTCGACATGTACGCCATCTCGCCCAGGAAGACGAGGACGACCGCGGCGGCGAGTTGCAGCCCGTGGCGGCCCCAGTCGATCCCCCGGGTCTCGGCGATCCCGATGGTGCGGGCCACGGCGTTGCCGACGATGCCGCCGATCATGCCCATGATGGTGGTCAGCCAGAGCGGGCTGTGCTGTCTGCCCGGCAGGATGAGCTTGGCCAGCAGCCCCAGGATGAATCCGACGATGATCGCCCACAACCAGCCCATGGCTGCCTCCTCGTACGGCTCGACGCGAGCGGTACGCCCAGTCTCGGGGTGTCCGCCATACGGCGCATGTCGGGTGCAGCCGTACGCGCGAGTGCGCAGCGCGTACGCCCAGGCAGGCTGCCCCCGGTCTCGTGGCCGACGCAGGCGCGGCGTAACGTGGTGAGTGTTCGGGCTCGGCCCCTGACCGGGTACGGACCAGGTGCGGGCCGGGGAGAGTCCGATGCAGGCGGGTGGTGGAATGTGATGCGGAAGCTGCACAGCGGTGAGCACGCCCAGGTGTACCGGATCACCGGCGCCCGGCAGGGACTGGCGGCGGACGTACGCGGCCGGCAGCGTCGCTATGTCATCTCCATGAGCATCCGCACGGTCGCGGTGATCCTCGCCGCCACGCTCTGGAACGTGGAGCGGCCGTTCGCCGTCGTCGCGCTGGTCCTGGGAGCGGTCCTGCCCTATGTCGCGGTGGTCATCGCGAACGCGGGCCGGGAGAACGTGCCGTCGCTGCCGTCGTCGTTCCTCAACGTCCCGGTGCGACCGATGATCACGCCGCCCGATGCGGACAAGCACACGGAATCCGTCCCGGAGGACGAGCCGGCCGAACCCTCGGCCCACGTACGGGAAGAGCCGCGCGAGCGGGCCTGAGCACGGCGGGCGCCGGATACGGGATTCCGCCCTTCGCGAAGCTCAAGAAAAGCTCAGGACAATCATGTTGTTCCGGTGCCGGGCAGCGGGTCACCCGTGACATACTTCGTACGCGCTCCGCATCCCCCGTCGGAGCGAAAGACCGACGCCGGGCAGCTCCCCCCGTGGCTGCTCGGCGTCGCCTTTCGGTGCCGTCGCGCTGTCACGTGTCGACCGGCTCATGGAGCGCGCGCGGGGGCACGTTAGGGTCGGGCATGTGATGCTCCCTGATCCCGACTCCCCCATCTGCTCCGCCAAGGGCTGCCGAGCCGCCGCCGTGTGGGTGCTCGCCTGGAACAACCCGAAGCTGCACACGCCGGAGCGCCGCAAGACCTGGCTGGCGTGCGAGGAGCACCGCGAGCATCTGTCGAAGTTCCTGAGCGTACGAGGGTTCCTCAAGGACGTCGTGGCGCTCGCGGAGTGGGAGTCCCCCGAGAGCGGCCCGCCGGCGGGCTGAGCATCCGTTCCGTTCGGGGCTTCTCAGCCGCCGATCGCGGACATCGGCCGCTTCGGCTGCAGGAACGAGGGGTCGTCCAGTCCCGAGCCCGCCTTCTTGCCCCACATCGCGAGGCGCCAGATGCGGGCGATCTCCTCGTCGGGGGCGCCCGAGCGCAGTGCCGCGCGCAGATCGGTCTCCTCGGTGGCGAACAGACAGGTGCGTATCTGGCCGTCGGCCGTCAGCCGGGTGCGGTCGCAGGCCGCGCAGAAGGGCCGGGTGACCGAGGCGATCACGCCCACGCGATGCGGGCCCCCGTCGACGATCCAGCGCTCGGCCGGAGCGGAGCCCCGCTCCTCGGCATCCTCGGCGGTCAGCTCGAAGCGGGTGCGCAGGGAGGCGAGGATGTCCCCCGCGGTGACCATGCCCTCGCGCTTCCAGCCGTGCTGGGCGTCCAGCGGCATCTGCTCGATGAAGCGCAGCTCGTACCCCTCGCGGACCGCCCAGGCGAGGAGGTCCGGGGCCTCGTCGTCGTTGAGCCCGGGCATCAGGACGGTGTTGACCTTGATCGGGACGAGGTCCGCCTCGTGCGCGGCCCGCAGGCCGTCGATGACGTCCCGGTGGCGGTCCCGGCGGGTGAGCGCCTTGAAGACGTCGGGGCGCAGGGTGTCCAGGGAGACGTTCACCCGGTCCAGGCCCGCCGCCTTCAGGGCCGCGGCCGTGCGCTTGAGGCCGATGCCGTTGGTGGTGAGGGACATCTGGGGCCGGGGGTCCAGCGCGGCGACCCGCTCCACGATGCCGACCAGGCCGGGGCGCAGCAGCGGCTCCCCGCCGGTGAAGCGGACCTCTTCGATCCCGAGGGTGGTGACCGCGATGTCGATCAGGCGGACGATCTCGTCGTCCGTCAGCAGATCCGGCTTGGCGAGCCACTGCAGACCCTCCTCGGGCATGCAGTACGTGCACCGCAGATTGCACCGGTCGGTCAGGGAGACCCTCAGGTCGGTGGCCACCCGGCCATAGGTATCGATGAGCACGGGGCCCCCTCCCTCGTCGCGGATCACTCTTCCGTCATCCGCGAGCCTACGTGACGGCGCTGACAACGGCAGCGGCCCGATCCCATGCGGTGCGCGACGGCCGCGCCGCGGATGGCGTTCTCCGCGACGCGGCCGTCGGCGGGCGGTCAGTGCGCGCCGGTACCGGTCAGGGACCGTACCTCCAGCTCCGCGTACTTGCCGGGGTCCGGCTGCTCCTTGGACAGGAGCGTGCCGAGCCAGCCCAGCAGGAAGCCGACCGGGATGGAGATGATCCCGGGGTTCTCCAGCGGGAACCACTGGAAGTCGGCGTGCGGGAACATCGACGTCTCCTTTCCGGAGACCACCGGCGAGAACAGCACCAGGCCGACGGCGGTCACCAGGCCGCCGTAGATCGACCACAGGGCGCCCGCGGTGGTGAACCGCTTCCAGAAGAGGCTGTAGAGGATCGTCGGCAGATTGGCGGAGGCGGCGACCGCGAAGGCGAGGGCGACCAGGCCCGCCACGTTCAGGTCGCGGGCGAGGGCACCGAGGGCGATGGAGACGGCGCCGATGCCGACCGTCGCCCAGCGGGCCGCGTTCACCTCCTGCTTCTCGCTCGCCTGCCCCCGCTTGATGACGTTCGCGTAGATGTCGTGCGCGAACGAGGAGGACGAGGCGAGGGTCAGTCCCGCGACCACCGCGAGGATCGTGGCGAAGGCGACCGCGGAGATGGAGGCGAGCAGGATCGCCCCCCAGTCCGAGTGCGTGCCTCCCAGGTGCAGGGCGAGCAGGGGCGCCGCCGTGTTGCCCGCCTTGTTGGAGGCGATGATCTCGTCGGGCTTGATCAGGGCGGCGGCGCCGAAGCCGAGGGCGAGGGTCATCAGATAGAAGGCGCCGATGAGGCCGATGGCCCAGTTCACCGACTTCCGGGCGGCCTTGGCGGTGGGCACCGTGTAGAAGCGGATCAGGATGTGGGGCAGTCCCGCGGTGCCGAGGACCAGGGCGATGCCCAGGGAGAGGAAGTCCAGCTTGCTGGTGCCGGTGGCGCCGTACTTCAGTCCGGGCTCCAGGAAGGCCGACCCCTTGCCGCTGTTGCTCGCCGCCTTGCCGAGCAGGTCCGAGAGGTTGAAGTGGAACTTCAGCAGCACCAGGAAGGTCAGCAGCAGGGCGCCCAGGATCAGCAGGACGGCCTTGACCATCTGCACCCAGGTGGTGCCCTTCATGCCGCCGACGGTGACGTAGACGATCATCAGGACGCCGACCAGGGCGACGATGCCGATCTTGCCGCCGTCGCTGGTGATGCCGAGGAGCAGGGAGACCAGGACGCCCGCTCCCGCCATCTGGGCGAGCAGGTAGAAGATCGACACCACGATCGTGGAGGTGCCGGCCGCGGTGCGGACCGGACGCTGGCGCATGCGGTACGCGAGGACGTCGCCCATGGTGTACCGGCCGGAGTTGCGCAGCGGCTCGGCGACCAGCAGCAGGGCCACCAGCCAGGCGACCAGGAAGCCGATGGAGTACAGGAAGCCGTCGTAGCCGAAGAGGGCGATGGCGCCCGCGATCCCGAGGAAGGACGCGGCGGACATGTAGTCGCCGGAGACCGCGAGTCCGTTCTGGAAGGCGGTGAACTGGCGGCCGCCCGCGTAGAAGTCGGCGGCGCTGCGGGTCTGGCGGCCCGCCCAGACGGTGATGACGAGGGTCGCCAGAACGAAGACCGCGAACAGCGTGATGATCAGCGTCCGGTGCTCGCTCGCCTCACCGGCGGCCAGGACGAGGGCCGGGCTCATGCGCCGCCCTCCATCCGGGACTTGATGGCCTCGGCCTTGGGGTCGAGCTGGGCGGCGGCGTGGCGCGAGTACCACCACGCGATCAGGAACGTGGTGAGGAACTGGGCGAGGCCGAGCACCAGGGCGACGTTGACGTTGCCGAAGAGCTTGGTGCCCATGAACCCGTCCGCGTAGTTCGACAGGAGCACATAGGCCAGGTACCAGGCGATGAACGCCACGGTCAGCGGAAAGGCGAACGAGCGGTGGGAGCGGCGCAGTTCACCGAACTCGGCGCTCTCCTGGACCGCGATGAACGCGTCGGTGGACGGAAGACCTGTTCCGGTCTTGGACGGGGGAGGTGCGTCGGTGGCCACGATGTCTCCTCGCATTGCGGACCTGACAGTGACATGGGTCACATCACCGACTGCGACCGTAACGCTCCGGTGTGTGATCCGACAGGGGGCGGTGACCGCCGGGATGCCCCCTGCCCGAGGTCACGGCGCGACTCGTGGGCCGGTTCAACTCTCTTGGTTTCTTTTTTACGTGGTCTCCGCAATCTCATTGCCCACCGGTCGGGAGCCGGATAGCGTCGCCCTGGACCACCCGTCATGTACCTGCCGGAATGCCACCGCGTTCCGGCACGTTCACGCTTCCGGATGATGTGGAGATCCCATGGCTCATCTGCGTTCCAGACGCCGGCTCGCCCTCGCCGTGCCGGTCGTGCTGTCGCTCACCGCCTCCCTGGGCTTCCTGCCGAGCGCCGCGTCGGCCGCCGCCCCGCGCACCGACGCCGTGGCACGGACCGCCGACGGGCCCGAACTCGCCTACGTCGTCAACACCCGGACGGACCGTCACACGCTCACCTCGGTGCAGCGGGCGATCACCGCGGCGGGAGGCACGATCGTGGTGACGTACGACAGGATCGGTGTGTTCGTCGTCCACTCCGCGAACCCCGACTTCGCCAGCACGCTGCGCGGCGTGCGCGGGGTGCAGTCCGCGGGCGCGACCCGGACCGCCCCGCTGACCGCGGCGGGCACGACGGACGAGGGCGCGGCGCAGTACCTGACGAAGGCGCAGGCGGCGAAGGCCGCGAGCGCCTCGGCGAGCGCGGACGAGAGCGAGCCCCTCGAAGCCGACCAGTGGGACCTGCGCGCCATCGGCGCCGACAAGGCCGCGAAGATCAACCCCGGCAGCCGCAAGGTCACAGTCGCCGTCATCGACACCGGGGTCGACGACACCCACCCGGACCTCGCCCCCAACTTCTCCGCGTCGCAGTCCGCGAACTGCGTCGGCGGCAAGGCGGACACCTCCTACGGCGCCTGGCGGCCCGCGAAGCCCGATCACTACCACGGCACGCATGTCGCGGGCGAGATCGCGGCGGCCCGCAACGGCATCGGCGTCGCCGGTGTGGCGCCGAACGTCGAGGTCTCCGCGATCAAGGTGGCCGACCCGGTCAACGAGCTGTTCTACCCCGAGAGCGTCGTCTGCGCGTTCGTGTTCGCCGCCGACCACGGTGTGGAGATCACGAACAACAGCTACTACGTGGACCCGTGGCTCTACAACTGCATGGACGACCCGGACCAGCGGGCCATCGTGGACGCGGTCGACCGGGCCCAGCGGTACGCCCAGCACAAGGGCACCCTCAGCATCGCCTCCGCGGGCAACTCCAACGACGACCTCGACTCCCACTCCCTGGTCGACGCGTCCAGCCCGGACGACTCCACCACGACGACCCGCACAGTCGACCCGCACGAGTGCTTCGACGTGCCGACCCAGCTGCCGGGTGTGGTCACGGTCAGCGCGACGGGTGTCACGAAGGCCAAGTCGTACTACTCCAGTTACGGCGACGGCGTGATCGACGTGGCGGGGCCCGGCGGTGACAAGTACCAGATCCCGGACACCCCGTCGAAGAACGGCCGCATCCTCTCCACCATGCCGGGCGGCCAGTACGCCTATCTGCAGGGCACCTCGATGGCGTCGCCGCACGTCGCGGGCGTGGCCGCGCTGCTGAAGTCGGCGCATCCGCGGGCGACTCCGGCCGAGCTCCAGGCGCTGCTCAAGGCGCAGGCCGACAACCCGGGCTGCCCGGCCGGTCCCTACGACGGCAACGGCGACGGGGTCGTGGACGCCACCTGCGTGGGCGGCAAGCGTGTGAACGGGTTCTACGGCTTCGGCATCGTCAACGCGCTGCGCGCGGTCGAGTAGCCCCTCAGCGGCCCGAGTTCGCCGAAGGTCGCGGGCGTTCCGCGCCGTCGACGGCAGGCCCCGGTGAAGCCGCCGCCCCGGGGCCTGTCCCGGCCCTCTGGCCGTGATCCAGTACACGGGGCATAGTCCGTCCATGACCGATACGGACGTGGCATGGGCGGCACTGGGCGGGGACCCCGCACTGGTGCAGAGGATCTCGAACGTCGCACGCGAGGGGACGCTGACCTCGCCGCTGCCGGTACGCGAGGTGGCGCGGGCCTGTGTCGGGGCCTGCGCGCTGGCCGCCGCCGAGTGGGGCGCCAGGCGGGCCGGGCTGCCGGACGTGCCCGAGGTCCGGGTGGACGACGGGGCCGTGGCCACCGCCTTCCACAGCGAGCGGCAGCTGCGGGTCGACGGCCGCGCCCCGGTCAACTTCGCGCCCCTGTCCCGGTTCTGGCGCGCGACGGACGGCTGGGTGCGCACGCACGCCAACTATCCCCATCACCGCGCGCGGCTGCTCGGCGCCCTCGGACTGGCGGCGGACGCGTCCGTGGACACCGTCGCCGCCGCGATCGCCGAGCGGTCGGCCGTCGAGGTGGAGGACGGCGTCTACGCGGCCGGTGGGCTCGCGGTCGCGTTGCGCACGCCTGGGGAGTGGGCAGCGCACGAGCAGGGGCGCGTCGTGGCCGCGCAACCGCTGGTGGGCCGTGAGCGGCTCGACAAGGCATCTGCACGCCCCCTCGTCCCGCTCGTGCGCTCCGCCGGCGAGCCGCTGCTGCCCGCCGCGGGTCTGCGGGTGCTGGACCTCACCCGGGTCATCGCCGGCCCGGTGGCCACCCGCACGCTCGCGCTGCTCGGCGCGGACGTGCTGCGGATCGACAGCCCGCAGCTTCCCGAACTAGCGGACCACCACGCCGACATGAACTTCGGGAAGCGCTCCGCCGCCCTCGACCTGGCGGCGCCCGGTGACCGGCGGGCCTTCGAGGAGCTGCTGGCGGAGGCGGACGTGGTCGTGACGGGCTACCGGCCCGGCGCGCTCGACCGCTGGGGGCTCACCCCCGAGCGGCTGGCCGAGCGGCGGCCCGGACTCGTCGTGGCGCAGCTGTCGGCGTGGGGGGCGTACGGGCCCTGGGGCGGGCGACGGGGCTTCGACAGCCTGGTGCAGGCCGCCACTGGGATCGCGGTGACCGAGGGGTCGGTGGAGGAGCCGGGGGCCCTGCCCGCCCAGGCGCTGGACCACGGCTCGGGGTATCTGCTGGCCGCGGCGGTCCTGCGGTCGCTCACCGAGCAGACGGAGGAGGGCGGCACCCGGGTCGTACGGCTGGCGCTGGCACGGACGGCGGCCTGGCTGACGGACGGCACGGACCGGGCGGCCGAGCGCACCGGGGCCGGGTACGACGGCCCGGCGGCGTACGACGGCCCGGAGCCCTGGCTCGCGGAGACCGACAGCGCCCTGGGACGGCTGCGGTACTCCCTGCCGCCGGTGCACTTCACGGACGGACCGTCCGACTGGACACGGCCGCCCGGGCGGTGGGGGCAGGATCCGGTCCGGTGGTCCACGGCGGCGGCGGGCTGAACGGGCCGGAGACGGGACCGGGCGCCCACCCTCCGGCGGAGCGGAGCCCGCTGCTCGGCTCCGGACCGACGCTCGTCCACCTCGGGTGCGCGTCCCTGTGGGCGGGCGGTCTGCCGCATGTGCGGTACCCGCATCCCGGCGCATGCCCCGGGATGCGGACGCCGCGCTTCTGGGCGCTACGCGCGCGTGGCGGCCGTCCTGCTCAGACCACCGCAACGGGGGTCTGTGGTTCGCTGCGCCGGATGCCGCCGGAGACGGTCCTCGACCAGCTGACGTCCACGGCGTACGGCCGCGCCCTGCTCGCCGAGGTGCTGCCGGTGGCCGTGGTCGCCGTACTCACCCCGCATGCGCGGCGGCGGCCGCGGCGCGCGCCCGACACGCTCGGCGCCGCCACCCCCGCGCGTGCGGTGGTGGCGGCGCCGGGTCTGGTCCTCGCGGTGTCCGGACTGCTGACGGCGCTGCCGCTGCCGGTCCGCCGGCCATGGTCAGCCGGCCGTGACGAGCACCTTCAGGGCCGTGCGCTGGTCCATCGCCTGGTAGCCCTCGGGCACGCCTTCCAGGCCGACCGTCCGGTCGAAGACCGGCGAGGGGTCGATGGTGCCGTTGAGGATGTCCGGGAGCAGTTCGGGGATGTACGCGCGCACCGGCGCGACACCGCCGCGCAGGGCTAGGTTCCGGTCGAACATGATGCTCAGGTCGAGTCCGGTGCCGCTTCCGTGCGGGACGCCGACGAAGCCGATGGCGCCGCCGTCACGGGCGATGTTCACGGCGGTCCGCATCGACTGCTCGGTGCCGACGGCCTCGACGACGGCGTGCGAGCCCTGACCGCGCGTCAGTTCCCGGACGGCTTCCACGGCTTCGTCGCCGCGCTCGGCGACGACGTCGGTGGCGCCGAAGCGGCGGGCGATGTCCGTACGGACCTGGTGGCGGCCCAGTGCGATGATCCGCTCGGCGCCGAGCCGCTTGGCGGCCAGCACCGCGCACAGGCCGACGGCCCCGTCACCGACCACGGCGACCGTGGCACCCGGGCGGGCGCCCGCGCCGAGGGCGGCGTGGTGGCCGGTGCCCATGACGTCGGAGAGCGTCAGCAGCGCGGACAGCAGACGGTCGTCGGAGGCGGCCTCCCTGGGCAGCCGGACGAGGGTGCCGTCGGCGTAGGGCACGCGCACGGCCTCGCCCTGGCCGCCGTCGTAGCCGACGGAGCCCCAGAAGCCGCCGTGCTCGCAGGAGGTGTTGAGTCCCTCGCGGCAGTAGTCGCAGACGCCGTCGGACCACATGAAGGGCGCGACGACGAGGTCACCCCGCCGGACGCCCGTGACGTCGGAGCCGGTCTCCTCCACGAAACCGAGGAACTCGTGCCCGATCCGCTGTCCCGGCTGCCGGGCCGCCTCACCGCGGTAGGCCCACAGGTCGCTGCCGCAGATACAGGCCCGCAGCACACGGACGACCGCGTCGGTGGGCTGCTGCACCACGGGCTCGGGCACGTCCTCCACTCGCATGTCGAAGGGGGCGTGAATGGTGGTGGCGCGCATGGCGAGGATCCTTCTCGTGCGATCGTTCGGGGTGCGCTCAGGGGGTGGTCGAGCGCACTTCACGGTACGCCGTGAGGGTCTTCGGTCGCGCGTCGAGGGAGCCTCGGACCAGCGCCGCCGCACGGCGGAGGCGTCCGGTGCGGGGTGCGGCTTCCCTCACACTCCCGCGGCGCCCAGCAGCGCCCCCGCCGCATAGGTGACCCCCATCGCCAGCGCCCCGCCCGCCACGTTCCGCAGCACGGCGCGGCCCGGCCTCGCCGCGCCGAGGCGGGCGCTGATCCAGCCGGTGACCACCAGGGCAGCCAGGACGGACAGGACCGTCACCGGGAGCCGCCAGGCCATGGGCGGCAGCACGATGGCGAGCAGCGGCAGCAGCGCGCCCACCGTGAAGGCGAGGAAACTGGCCCATGCCGCGTGCCACGGGTTCGCCAGTTCGTCGGGGTCGATGCCGAGCTCCACGCGCGCGTGGGCGCGCAGCGCGTCCCGTGCCGTCAACTGGGCGGCGGCCTCACGGGCCACCTCCCGCGTGAGGCCCCGGCGCTCCAGCAGTTCGGTGAGCTCCGCCAGCTCCGCCTCCGGCTGCTCCGTCAGCTCCCGCCGCTCCAGGGCCAGCGCCGCCTTCTCCGAGTCCCGCTGCGTGGAGACGGACACGTACTCGCCCGCGGCCATCGACATGGACCCGGCGAGCAGACCCGCGAGCCCGGCCGTCAGCAGCGCCCCGCGGTCGGTGGTGGCGCCCGCGACGCCGACCACGAGTCCCGCGGTGGAGACGATGCCGTCGTTGGCCCCGAGCACCGCGGCCCGCAGCCAGTTCAGCCGCGAGCCGAGCGCGCCCGCATGGGCCTCGTCATGTGCCGGGCCGCCCACGGGCGCTCCACCGGGTACTGCATCGCTCACGCCCGGAGGGTCTCATTCCGGGCGGGGAGGGACAGCGGGCCACGCCGACGGGCGCGAGGAGGATTCCGGTGCCGTCGTCCGTACCGGCCCGAAGGCACGGCGAAACGGGCGGCGGCGCACCGTAGTTCAGGGAGATTTGTGTGAAGCCCCCCGGCCCACGACACGCCCTGTCGACGCCTTGTCGGCCGGGAGCGAACTCCGAGGAGGGGCAGCGGGGTTGTGCGCACCCCCGCGCGCAGGGTGCGCGAAGGGCCTCGCCGAGCCGGGCAGGGGCGCTGGTGCCGGCTGCGGCCCGTATCCTCAATGACCATGCTCGAAGACCGGACGACCGCAGCGTCCTCCCCCACACCGTGGCCGGCCGCGTATCCGAAGGGATACGCGGTCGTTGACGTGGAGACCACCGGCCTGGCCCGGGACGACCGGATAATCTCCGCGGCCGTCTACCGCCTGGACGCGCGCGGCGAGGTCGAGGACCGCTGGTACACGATGGTCAACCCGGAGCGCGACCCGGGCCCGGTGTGGATCCACGGTCTGACGAGCGAGATGCTCGAAGGCGCCCCGCTCTTCGGGGACATCGCCGAGGAGTTCGCCTCCCGGCTCGCGGACCGGGTGCTCGTCGCGCACAACGCCGTCTTCGACTGGCAGATGATCGCGCGGGAGTACGCGCGTGCGCGCAGCGAGGCGCCGGTGCGTCAGCGGCTGTGCACCATCGCGCTCTCCAAGGAACTGGGCCTTCCGTTGCCCAACCACAAGCTGGAGTCACTGGCCGCGCACTTCGGCGTGGTCCAGCAGCGCGCCCACCACGCGCTCGACGACGCCCGGGTGCTGGCGGAGGCGTTCCGGCCCAGTCTGCGGGCCGCCGCGGCGGACGATCTGCGGCTGCCGTTGCAGGAGTGCCGGGCGCTGACCGAATGGGCGGACCGGCCCGCGCCGCTCATCGGACAGCAGCCGGGCGGCTACGGCGGCTACGGGCCGAGCAGCTGGCGTCCCTCCCGTAAAAGGCCCGCATGCCCCTATCCCAACCCCGGGCGGTACGAAGAGGGCAAACCCCTCAAGCAGGGCATGCGCGTCGCCTTCTCCGGGGACACCTCGGTCGACCGGGAACTGCTGGAGGACCGCGCGACGGAGGCCGGTCTGCATGTCTCGACGAGCCTGTCCCGGCTGACGAGCCTGCTCGTCACGAACGATCCGGACTCGGCCACGTCCAAGGTGGTCAAGGCACGGCAGTACGGCACGCCTGTGCTGGACGAGGCGGCGTTCGGCCAGTTGCTGCGAGACGTCGAGCCGGTGGCGGACAGAGCGGCGTCCGCCACGGGGCGTGGCTCGGGCGACCGCTGACGGACGGACGGGCGGTCGGCGTACGGGTGATTACCGTACGACTCGCCCGCCGCCCGCTCGCCCGCGCCCCGGCGACGGCCCACCCTGTGGCGCATGGCGAGATGCGAAGTATGCGGCAATGACTATGGAATGACCTTCGAGGTGCACGCGCAGGGCGAGGTGCACGTCTTCGACTGTTTCTCCTGTGCGATCCACCGGATGGCGCCGATCTGCGAGCACTGCCGGGTGCAGATCATCGGTCAGGGTGTCGAGGCGGAGGGCCACTGGTACTGCGGAGCCCACTGCGCCCGCGCCGAGGGGAGGGTGGGGATCGTCGACCGGGTCTGAGGACACCCCCCTGAGGGCGCCCCACGTACCGAGATGTACGGTCGTGGGGTGTACCGCTTCCTGTTGTCCCGGCAATGGGTGATCCTCACCCTTGTCTCCATCGCGCTCATCCCGACGATGATCGATCTGGGCTTCTGGCAGCTGCACCGCCACGAGCACAAGGTCGCCCTGAACAAGGTGATCACCGACTCGCTGGCGGCGACGCCCGTGCCGGCCGAATCGCTGACCTCGCCCGGGGCCAGGATCCCGCACGACGACCTGTACCGACGGATCACGGGCAAGGGCACCTTCGACACCGCCCACGAGGTCGTGGTGCGCCGCCGCACCAATGCCGACGGCGAGGTCGGCTACCACGTCCTGACCCCCTTCGTCCTGGACGACGGGAAGGTCCTGATGGTCAACCGGGGCTGGATCCCGGCGGACGGCGCGCAGACCGCCTTCCCCAAGATCCCCGCGCCCGCGCAGGGCGAGACCACCGTCACGGGCCGGCTGATGCCGGACGAGACGACGGCGGAGAGCGGCATCAAGAACGTCCAGGGCCTGCCGGAGCGCCAGGTCATGCTGATCAGCAGCGGACAGCAGGCGCAGAGCCTGGGCAAGCAGGTCCTCGGCGGCTATATCGAGCTGACCTCGCCCGCCCCGAAGGGCGGCAGCCCCGAGCTGCTGCCTGACCCCGAGCACAGCGACATCGGCCCGCACATGGCCTACGCCATCCAGTGGTGGCTGTTCTCGGCGGGCGTGCCCTTCGGCTGGTTCGTCCTGGTCCGACGTGAGGTCCGCGACCGCACCGAGGCGGCCGAGCAGCCGGTGGAGGAACCCGAACCGGCCACGGCCTGACCGCCGCACCGGCCACGGCATCTCCGGGCTCCCCGGCTCGACCGCCGGAGCCTCAAGGACGGTAGGCCGACCGGGCCCCCGGCACGACCAGGCTGATTTGAGGCGCGATGTGCCGGGAACCCGCACCCCGTGCACCCCCGGATCGAGGATTACGCGCTCATCGGTGACGAGCAGACCGCCGCCCTGGTCGGCCGCGACGGCTCCGTCGACTGGCTGTGTCTGCCCCGTTTCGACTCGCCGGCCTGCTTCGCCCGACTGATCGGCGACGAGGAGAACGGCCACTGGACCATCGCCCCCGAGGGCGCCGGCCCCTGCACCCGCCGCGCCTACCGCCATGACACCCTCGTCCTCGACTCCGAGTGGGACACCCCCGACGGCTCGGTCCGCCTCACCGACTTCATGCCCCAGCGCGACCGCGCCCCCGACCTCGTCCGCGTGGTCGAGGGGCTCGAAGGCCGCGTCACCCTGCGCGGCCGGCTCCGGCTGCGCTTCGACTACGGATCGATCGTGCCGTGGGTGCGCCGGACCGACAGCGACCGTCTGGCCATCGCGGGACCCGACGCGGTGTGGCTGCGCAGCCACCCGTCGGTGCACACCTGGGGCCAGGACTTCGCCACCCACTCCGAGTTCACCGTCGGCAAGGGCGAGAAGGTGGTCTTCGTCCTCACCTGGCATCCCTCGCACCACCCCCGCCCCCCGCTCATCGACCCGTTCGAGGCGCTGGAGAACACCGTCGACGACTGGCGTGCCTGGGCGGCCCGGTGCCGTTACCAGGGCCCGCACCGGGACGCGGTGGTCCGCTCCCTGATCACCCTCAAGGCCCTCACCCACGAACCCACCGGCGGTATCGTCGCAGCCCCCACCACCTCGCTGCCGGAGGCGCTGGGCGGCGTCCGCAACTGGGACTACCGCTACAGCTGGCTGCGTGACTCCACGCTCACCCTGGAGGCCCTGCTGAAGGCCGGCTACCACGAGGAGGCCGAGGCCTGGCGCGACTGGCTGCTGCGCGCGGTGGCCGGCGACCCGGCGGATCTGCAGATCATGTACGGGCTGTCGGGCGAGCGGCGCATGCACGAGTACGAGCTGCCCTGGCTGACCGGCTTCGATGGTTCGGCACCGGTCCGGGTCGGCAACGACGCGGTGCAACAGCTCCAGCTGGACGTGTACGGCGAGGTCATCGACTCGCTGTCGCTGGCCCGGAGCGCAGGCCTGCCGGTCAGGCCGCACATGTGGCGGGTGCAGTGCGCGCTGATGGAGTTTCTGCGCACGGCGTGGCGCGAGCCGGACGCCGGGCTGTGGGAGGTGCGCGGCAAGCGCCGCCACTTCGTGTACTCGAAGGTCATGGCCTGGGTGGCCGCCGACCGGGCCGTCAGCGCCCTGGAGTCCGATCCCGGGCTCGAAGGCGATCTGGAGGGCTGGCGGGCCATGCGGGACGAGGTGCACGAGGAGGTGTGCGCACGCGGGTTCGACCCCGAGCGCAACACGTTCACGCAGTACTACGGCTCGCGCGCGCTCGACGCCTCGCTGCTGCTGCTCCCGCGCGTGGGCTTTCTGCCCGGGGACGATCCCCGGATCGTCGGCACCATCGACGCGGTGCGCGCGGAGCTGGCGGTCGACGGCCTCCTGCGCCGGTACAGCACGGAGAACTCCGATGTGGACCCGCTGCCCGGCGGCGAGGGCGCCTTCATCGTCTGCTCGTTCTGGCTGGCCCAGGCCCTGCACCGCGCAGGCCGCACCGAAGAGGCCGGCGAACTGTTCGACCGGCTGGTGGGGCTCTGCAACGACGTCGGGCTGCTCTCCGAGGAGTACGACCCGGCGGCCGGCCGCCAGCTCGGGAACTTCCCGCAGGCGTTCAGCCACCTCGGTCTGGTGGGGACCGCCCTCGCTCTCTACGGGGACCGGACGGCAGGATAGGGGCCATGGATCTTGGACTGAAAGACCGGGTGTACGTCGTCACCGGCGCCACTCGCGGGCTGGGCAACGCGGCCGCGAGAGAGCTCGTCGCCGACGGGGCGAAGGTGGTCGTCACGGGCCGTGACGAGCAGCGGGCCGCCGAGGCGGCGGCCGAGCTGGGTGCGAACGCGGTGGGGGTGGCCGTCGACAACGCCGATCCGGCGGCGCCCGCCCGGCTGATCTCCGCCGCGCGCGAGCACTTCGGCGGCTTCGACGGCATCCTCATCAGCGTCGGCGGACCGCCGCCCGGCTATCTCGCCGACAACACCGACGAGCAGTGGACAACGGCCTTCGAGTCGGTGTTCCTGGGCGCGGTACGGCTGGCCCGCGCGGCCGCCGAGGAGCTGACCGAGGGCGGTGTCATCGGATTCGTGCTGTCCGGTTCCGTGCACGAGCCGATCCCGGGACTGACCATCTCCAACGGTCTGCGCCCCGGACTCGCGGGCTTCACCAAGTCCATCTCGGACGAGCTGGGCCCGCGCGGCATTCGTGCGGTCGCCCTGCTTCCGGCCCGCATCGACACCGACCGGGTGCGCGAGCTGGACGCGCTCTCGGCGGACCCGGAGGCGACACGGGCGGCCAACGAGGCCCGGATCCCGCTGCGCCGCTACGGCAGCCCGGACGAGTTCGGCCGCGCCGCCGCGTTCCTGCTGTCACCGGCGGCCTCGTATCTGACGGGCATCATGCTCCCGGTCGACGGCGGCTTCCGGCACGGTTTCTAGGACGTCGCCGAACTCCCGTCGGGCGCGCGGGCACGCCGCAGGACGCCACGACGCGTCACGCTTCCGCGCCCGCCGCGTCGACCGGTCCGGTCGACGCGGCGGGCGCGGAAGCGGCCGTCGTGCGTCAGTCGCCGCTGCCGGCCAGGTCCCGCAGGCGTCGGGCCTGCGCGGCCCGCTCGGCGGCGCGCTGCTCCTCGTAGGTCCGCTCCTGGGCCCCGCGCAGCAGTGTCTTGGTCTCGATGACCGCGTTCCGGTCCGCGGCGAGCAGGGCGGACGCCAGGTCGCGCACGGTGCCGTCGAGTTCCTCCCGCGGCACGGAGATGTTCGCGAGCCCGCTGGCCACGGCCTCCTCGGCCAGAACGAAGCGGCCCGTCACACAGATCTCCAGTGCGCGGGCGTACCCGACCAGGCTCACCAGCGGATGCGTGCCGGTGAGGTCCGGGACGAGGCCCAGGCTGGTCTCGCGCATGGCGAACTGCACATCGTCCGCGACGACCCGCAGATCACAGGCCAGCGCGAGCTGGAACCCCGCACCGATGGCGTGTCCCTGCACGGCGGCGATGGACACGATGTCGTTGCGGCGCCACCAGGTGAACGCCTCCTGGAACCCGGCGATGGCCGCGTCCAGCTCGGCGTCACTGCTGCGCGCGAGGTCGATGAAGTTCGGCTCGCCGGGCAGCCCTTCGGGCGTGAACATCTGGCGGTCCAGCCCCGCCGAGAACGACTTGCCCTCGCCGCGCAGCACCACCACACGAACGGAACCGGGCAGCGCACGGCCGGCTTCCGCCAGCGCCCGCCACAGAGCGGGGCTCTGCGCGTTGCGCTTGTCGGGGTTGGTCAGCGTCACCGTGGCGATCGCGCCGTCGACGGTGAGCCGTACGCCGTCCGTGTCGAGGACCGGGCCGTCCTTGTCGAATTCCGGGTCGAGCGAAGCCATGCGGCGCCTCCGATGGGTGCGGTCAGGGGAGGATGTCGTACGAGGACATCACATCCGTAAGTGACTGCACAGTAACCACCCGGCCGGTCACCCGACCGACCGGGTGGCCACCGTCGAAGCCGATGAGCCGCCCGGCGTCAGGCCGTCGTGGCCTTCTTGCCCCTTGTCGCCCCGCCACGCCCGCGCAGCGTGACGCCCGACTCGCTGAGCATCCGGTGGACGAAGCCATACGAGCGGCCGGTTTCCTCGGCCAGCGCCCGGATGCTCGCACCGGAGTCGTACTTCTTCTTCAGGTCTGCCGCGAGCTTGTCGCGCGCGGCGCCGGTCACCCGGCTGCCCTTCTTCAGAGTCTCGGCCACCCGTGCCTCCTCATGGGAAGTGCGCTCTGGTCTCCTCATGATCACCCCTCGGGGGCGCGATGGCCACCCATTCGGCAAGGTCCGTGCCACAAGGTTGTGACGACAGGAGCGCGTCCCCACGAGCGGAATCAGGGATTCCGTCCGGTCGCGTCCGTACGCCCGAACGGGTTCATCCGGGAACTGCCAGGTCAGCGACGCACCACGGCCGAGCCCTTGGGACAAAAGGGCTCGGCCCCGAAATGCGTGTAGGACACACCCCGGTACGAGGAGATCTCACACAGATGATGGATCACGGATCGGCCGAATGATCCATACGCAGGGGATCATCCGTGCGGTCAACCGGGGCTGACGCCCGCGGGCGCGGGCGTCAGGCGAGGGTGACGAGGTCGGCGTAGTCGGCGCCCCACAGGTCCTCGACGCCGTCGGGCAGCAGGATGATCCGCTCCGGCTGGAGCGCCTCGACCGCACCCTCGTCGTGGGTGACCAGGACGACGGCGCCCTTGTAGGTGCGCAGCGCGCCGAGGATCTCCTCGCGGCTGGCCGGGTCGAGGTTGTTGGTGGGCTCGTCGAGCAGCAGCACGTTCGCCGACGACACCACGAGGGTGGCGAGGGCGAGACGGGTCTTCTCGCCGCCGGAGAGCACCCCGGCCGGCTTGTCGACGTCGTCGCCGGAGAACAGGAAGGAGCCGAGCACCTTGCGGACCTCGACGAGGTCCATGTCGGGGGCGGCGGAGCGCATGTTCTCCAGGACCGTGCGCTCCGGGTCGAGGGTCTCGTGCTCCTGGGCGTAGTAGCCGAGCTTGAGGCCGTGACCGGGCACGACGGCACCCGTGTCCGGCTGCTCCACACCGCCGAGCAGACGCAGCAGGGTGGTCTTGCCGGCGCCGTTGAGGCCGAGGATGACGACCCGGGAGCCCTTGTCGATGGCCAGGTCGACGTCGGTGAAGATCTCCAGCGAGCCGTACGACTTCGACAGGCCCTCGGCCATCAGCGGGGTCTTGCCGCAGGGCGCGGGCTCCGGGAAACGGAGCTTGGCGACCTTGTCGGACACGCGGGCGGCTTCCAGGCCGGCCAGCAGCTTGTCCGCGCGGCGGGCCATGTTCTGCGCGGCGACCGTCTTGGTGGCCTTGGCACGCATCTTGTCCGCCTGCGCGTTCAGCGCGGCGGCCTTCTTCTCGGCGTTCTGCCGCTCGCGCCTGCGGCGCTTCTCGTCGGCCTCGCGCTGCTGCTGGTAGAGCTTCCAGCCCATGTTGTAGATGTCGATCGCGGAGCGGTTGGCGTCCAGGTAGAACACCTTGTTGACGACCGTGTCGACCAGGTCCACGTCGTGCGAGATCACGATGAAGCCGCCGCGGTAGGTCTTCAGGTAGTCGCGCAGCCAGACGATGGAGTCGGCGTCGAGGTGGTTGGTCGGCTCGTCGAGCAGCAGGGTGTCCGCGTCGGAGAACAGGATGCGGGCCAGCTCGATACGGCGGCGCTGACCGCCGGAGAGCGTGTGCAGCGGCTGGCCCAACACACGGTCGGGCAGATTGAGCGCGGCGGCGATGGTGGCGGCCTCGGCCTCGGCGGCGTACCCGCCCTTGGTGAGGAACTCGGTCTCCTGGCGCTCGTACTGCTTCATCGCCTTGTCGCGGGTGGAGCCCTTGCCGGTGGCGATGCGCTGTTCGTTCTCGCGCATCTTGCGGATCAGCACGTCGAGGCCGCGCGCGGAGAGGATGCGGTCGCGGGCCAGCACGTCCAGGTCGCCGGTGCGCGGGTCCTGGGGCAGATAGCCGACCTCACCGGAGCGGGTGACGGTGCCCGCGGCGGGCATGCCCTCGCCGGCGAGGACCTTGGTGAGGGTGGTCTTGCCCGCGCCGTTGCGGCCGACCAGGCCGATGCGGTCGCCCTTGGCGACACGGAAGCTGGCGTTCTCGATGAGGATGCGGGCACCGGCGCGCAGCTCGATACCGGAGGCGGAGATCACGGACAGACTCCAGGGCTCGGAATCCCCCTGCTCGCAGCACGGGCGGCGGGGGAGGGTGGCGGGATGGACGGCTGAGGACGTTCCCGCCGTCTAATGCGCGAGGAGAATGGCCATGGGCCCCAGTCTAACGGTGGCGTGCAAGCGCATTTTCAGTACGCGGCCCTTCGGCACTGTGATGCTCATTGCTGTCCGGTCGCCGTCCGGGGCCGGGGCGTCGGCCCGGCCGGGCGGTCCCCCGTCGCACGGCGGGGCGCTGTCGGTGGCCGGTGCCAGACTGGGTGACGGGCCGGGTCCCCGGCCGGTACTGCGGGAGGGGTGAGCGGGATGGCGGGCATGGACGGCAGGCGTCCGAGCATCTACCCGACGCTGCTGTACGCGGACGCGAAGGCGGCGATCAGACAGCTCACGGAGGCGTTCGGCTTCACGGAGCTGTCGGTCTACGAGACCGACGAACAGGACGGACAGCCCGGCGCGGTGCTGCACGCCGAGCTGGTGCAGGGCAACGGCGCGGTGATGCTCGGCTCGAAGGGCCGCGGCGGCCTCTTCGACCAGGCCATGAAGGGAGCGGGCCCGAGCGCGGTGTACGTCGTCGTGGACGATGTCGACGCCCACCACCAGCGGGCCGCGGAGCACGGCGCGGAGATCCTGATGCCCCCGACGGACCAGGAGTACGGCTCACGGGAGTACCTGGCCCGCGACGCCGAGGGCAACATCTGGAGCTTCGGCACCTACGCCCCGGACACGACTGTCTGAGCGGCGGTCAGCTGCCCCCGGTGTGCACCTGGAACGCGGCGCGGCGGACGGCCTTGGCGAGCGCCGGGTCCGGGTGCGCGGCGGCGAGCGCCACCAGGACCTGCACGGTGCGGGGGTGCCCGACCGCCCGGACCTCGTCGAGGAGCGCGGGCACGGTGGCCTGCACCGCGGACTCCAGGTGGCGTACCAGGAGCGGGGCCTCGCCGTGGTCGGCGACGGCCGCGGCGGTGTCGACCCACAGCCAGGTGGCCTCCTCCCGGGTGAGCACCTCATGGGCGTCCTCCGGGTCGGTGCCCTCCTGCTCGGCGAGCCAGATCAGGGCGTAGGGGCGCAGCGTGGTCTCGTCGGCGGCGCTGCGTACATCGGGCTCGGCCGGCGCCCCGACCACGCGCAGCGCCTCGAAGGCCAGGCCGCGCAGCAGGGCGTCCTCGCCTCGGGCGGCGTCCAGCAGTTCGGTGACGGCGCTGCCGACGGGCCGGGCGGCGAGCCAGGCGCGGTACTCGGCGCGGGCCGCGTTCGGGCGGAGCCCGGCGCAGCCGCGCAGCATGCCCTCCGCGTTCTGCTCGATGTTCCCGGCGGGGCTCTGCGCGGCGACGCAGATC
Organism: Streptomyces sp. NPDC002573; assembly: GCF_042889625.1. Classification (NCBI taxonomy): domain Bacteria; kingdom Bacillati; phylum Actinomycetota; class Actinomycetes; order Kitasatosporales; family Streptomycetaceae; genus Streptomyces; species Streptomyces sp. NPDC002573. The sequence continues at coordinate 46,320 of NZ_JBIARC010000026.1, forward strand.
TGCTCCAGCTTGACCCAGACCGCCCAGCTGCCGAGCGGGGTCAGGGTGGCCTGCCCGTCTGCACAGGTCAGGGCTCCGACGGAGGCGAGCGCGTCGAGCGCCCAGTCGAGCAGCGGGGCGAGCGGGGTGCCCTCGGCCGGCTCCTGGGCGAGGCTCTGGGCCACTGCCGTCCCGGCGGCCACGGGAGTGGCGCGGAGCTGCTCCTCGTAGGGGCGCGGGGCGACGGGCGGCACGTACTCGATCTCGCACCGTTCGGTGCGCAGCTCGGTGACCCGCTGGTCGAGGAGGTCGAGGAGCTGCTCGACGGGGACGGGCCCCGCGGACAGCTGCAGGAAGGAGAGCACCTGGGGCATGGCCGAGACGACCTCGGCGACGGCCGCGTGCTCGCGGTCCGCGGGCTCGGGGTAGGCGAGCGACCAGGCGTCGAAGAGGGCGACCCAGCCGCGCAGCACCGCCGAGTCGTCGCGGTTCCAGGCGCGCAGCCGCCAGCCGGGGCGGGCGATGTCGCCGTGCACCTCGACGAGACCGGACAGGCGCGCGGTGTCCCAGTCGGCACGCACCTGAGCGTCGGTCAGGCCGAGGTCGGCGGCGGCGCGTTCGGCGGTCGTGACGGAGAGGGTGCCCTTGCCGTCGGAGGTCGCGCCATCACGGCCCGGCCCGAGTGAGCTGTCGGCCCAGCGGGCGACACGGGCCGCGCCGGCCAGACGGGCACGGGCCATTCCGGCCAGCTCCGCGGGTGGGGGTGTGCCCTCGGGGGGCCGAGGGGCGGGGCGGCGGGAGCGGCCCTGGGCCACCGCTCGGGGAGCGGCGGCCAGCGGCCGCGGGCGTACGAGTCGGAGCCTGGAGTCGCGCGGGGTACGGGACGTCACAGGTGCAGTCTTCCGGTTGACGGTCCGAAAACCCAAACGGAATGTCACGGGGGGCGACAGGGCTGGCCAACGCACTGGGTCCGAAAACCGTGTGTGACCGGGCAGTGGCGCCTCAGGAGGGGCTAAGCGGAAGGACCCCGACCGGGGCGGGGCGGGGGTTTGGGGGCGGGGCGGGGTGCCGTCGCGGGCCGTGCGGCGGCGCGGTGGGCACGGGGTCACGCCGGCGAGGTCACGGCGGCGAGGTCACGGCGGCGAGGTCACATCAGCGGGGTCAGGAAGCGCCGCAGGGCCTCTTCGTAGGTCTTGGGGTCGGCGTTCCACATCGCGGCGTGCGGGGCGTCCCGCACGGTGTGCAGGGTGACGAGGTCGGGACGGCGTTCCGCGAGACGGCGTGAGGGCGCCCAGGGCGCGACGGCGTCGTCGGGGCCGTGGAAGATCAGGGTCGGCACCGAGAGCTGGTGCGGGTCCGCGGGCCCGTGGACGTGGTCGCCGTACAGACCGGTGCGGCCCTGGGCGGCACGGACGGCCAGCGGCAGCAGTGCGCCCGGGGTCCGGCGGGCCGCGGCGAGGGCACGCAGCGTGGCCTCCCAGTTCAGCACCGGCGAGTCCAGGACCAGCCCGGAGATCCGCCCGCGCAGCTCGGAGTACGCGGCGGCACGCAGGGCCATGGTGGCGCCGGTGGACCAGCCGTGCAGGACCACGCGCTCGGCGCCCTGGTGCACGGCGTGGCGGACGGCGGCCTCCACGTCGCGCCACTCGGTCTCGCCGAGGTGGTTCAGGCCGTCCAGGGGGCGCGGTGCCCCGGGGTCGCCGCGGTAGGCGAGGTCGAGCACCGGGAACTGGTGCCGGTTGAGGAAGTCCATGACGTTCATCGGGTGTTCCCGGGTGGCACCGAGCCCGTGCACGGTGATCACCCAGGTGTCGCGGGCGCCGCGCACGAACCAGGCGGGCAGTGCCCCGAGTTCGCCGGGCACCTCGATGTCGGTGTGACGGAGGCCGAGGGCGGCACCCGGGTCGCCGACATAGAGGTTCGGGGTGAGCCATGCCCGGTCGCCGGGTTCCAGCGTGCCCTTGAGCACACGTTCGAGACGGCGTACGACGGTGTCGGCCGAGCGGGGGGCGCTGTTCAGCACCGGGCCGACGATGGCGTGGGAGCCGTCGCCGGACAGGCCGTAGACGCCGGGCCGCTGGGAGGCCAGGGCGCGGGTGAGCGTGATCTGCCCGGCCGCTGTGGAGTGCACGGTGAGCCGCGGTTCGGTGGGCAGCGGGCGGCCCGGCGGCGCCTTGAGTGCGGCGTTGCTGGCGAAGCGACCGGCGGCGACGCCGGCCGCGCCCGCGGCTATGGCTACGGTGGCGGCTGCGGCCGCCGCTTTCACGGTGCGCACTTGTCCAGTCTCCCGTCGGAGGTCGCCCCCGGCCAGCCGGAGGACCGCACCGCCGTGCGGGGCGCGCGGCGGTGCGGCCCCGGCAGCGGCCTCCCCGACGCGGCCTTCCTGCTACTGCTGCCCGTACCCCCGCAAGCGCTCCTCAGCCTCCGCCAGCTGTGCCCGGGTGAGGAGGGACGGGGTGAGGCCCGGCACCGACGACGCCGTCAGCCACACCCGGCACATCCACTCCAGCTGTGCCGTGCGGTCGTACGCCTGGCCGAGCGAGGACCCGTAGGCGATCGTGCCGTGGTTCTGCAGCAGGCACGCGGTGCGGTCCGTGAGGGCGCCGAGCATGTTCTCGGCCAACCCCTCGGTGCCGTAGGTCGCGTAGGGAGCCACCCGGACCGCGCCGCCGAGCGCCCCCGCCATGTAGTGGATCAGCGGCAGCTCCGGTACCAGCGTGGAGACGGCCGTCGCGTGCACGGCGTGGGTGTGGACGACGGCCAGCGCCCCGGTGGCGCGGTAGACGGCGAGGTGCATCGGCAGCTCGCTCGTCGGCCGCAGGGAGCCGAGCACCTGCCGGCCGTCGAGGCCGACACCCACGACATCGCCGGGCGTCAGCCGCTCGTACGGCACTCCGGTGGGGGTGACCAGGACGGTGTCGCCGACGCGCACGGAGACGTTGCCGGACGTGCCGACGACCAGTCCGTCGGCCACGGTCCGGCGGGCCGTCGCGACCAGTTCGTCCCAGGCACGTGCCACCGCGTCACCCGGGTCCTCCGCCCCAGGCGCCACCACCCCCGCTCCCCCGCGTCCGTCCTCCCGCGCGTCCCGCGCGTCCTGTGCGTCGCGTCGCTGTTCCGCCATGCCGCGATCCTCCCAGGCGGACGTCCGGCCCACCTGTGCCCGGACGGACCTGCCCGGACGGACCGCAGGCCGCGAGCCGTACGTCCGCAGGGGGTGCATCCACGGGTGTACGCCGCACCCCCGGAGACCGGTGAGGCGAAACCGGTGAGGCGGCCGGCTTGCGAAGATCGCCCAACATCTCCTGGGTGACTTGTCCGACATGTCGGTATTTCTACATCGACCATCTGACGGGTGACCAACGTCTCCCCAACGGCCCCCGAACCCAGTGGAGAACGTCCACCAGGGGTGAATCAGAAGCCCATCAAGGCTTCCGGAGGCTGAAATTCCGGCTTTGTTCGACAACGTGACCGTCGCCACTACGCCCAAACGGAAGAATGGGGCCTGGCTTGATACACCCTCAAGCATCCCTCAGTTCATCTTCCGTTCACCCAGGTTGCCTACGGTCAACCAGCCACTGACCTCCCACAGAAGCCTGGGTAAATGGAACACATCACGCTCCTCCTCGGAATCGTGATCGTCACCGCTCTCGTGTTCGATTTCACGAACGGTTTCCACGACACTGCCAACGCGATGGCGACGACCATCTCGACCGGCGCCCTGAGGCCCAAGACGGCGGTGGCGATGTCCGCCACGCTGAACCTCGTCGGCGCCTTCCTCTCCGTCGAGGTCGCCAAGACGATCTCCGGCGGCATCATCAACGAACAGGGCATACGCGTCGAAGTGATCTTCGCGGCCCTGGTGGGTGCCATCCTCTGGAACCTGCTGACCTGGCTTCTGGGTCTGCCCTCCAGCTCCTCCCACGCTCTCTTCGGAGGTCTGATCGGCGCGGCCGTCGCCTCGGCGGGCTGGTCCGCGGTCAACGGCTCGACCATCGTCACCAAGGTCCTGATCCCCGCGGTCGCCGCACCGATCGTGGCGGGCCTCGCCGCGCTGCTGGCGACGCGCCTCTCCTACGCCATCGGCAACCGCGCCGACGAGAAGGCGACCGCCAAGGGCTACCGCGCCGGCTCGATCGCCTCCGCCGCCCTGGTCTCTTTGGCGCACGGCACCAACGACGCCCAGAAGACGATGGGCATCATCACCCTCGCGCTCGTCACCGGCGGTGTCATCGCCCCCGGTTCGAACCCTCCCACCTGGGTGATCGTCTCCGCCGGTCTCGCCATCGCGCTCGGCACCTACCTGGGCGGCTGGCGCATCATCCGCACCCTGGGCAAGGGCCTGACCGACCTGGCCCCGCAGCAGGGCTTCGCCGCCCAGACCAGCGCGGCGACCGCCATCCTCGCCTCCTCGCACATCGGCTTCTCGCTCTCCACCACCCAGGTCTGCTCCGGCGCCGTCATGGGCGCGGGCGTCGGCCGCAAGGGCGGTGTGGTGCGCTGGTCCACCGCGACCCGGATGCTGGTCGCCTGGGTCATGACCCTCCCGGCCGCCGGTCTGGTCGGCGCGGGCGCCGAACTGCTCACCAAGCAGGGCACCTGGGGCACGGTCGCCACCGGCGTGCTGCTGGTCGCCGGTGCCGGTGTCATCTGGACCCTGGCCCGCCGGGCCCCGATCACGATCGACAACGTCAACGACGTCGAGACGGAGCCCGCGGGCGTCGTCACGACGGCCATCGCCGCGGTGATCCCGCCGCCGGCGGGCCCGCTCACGGCGGACGCCGTGACGGCCCCGGCGGCCGACGCGACCGGCCCGAGGATCACCATCCCCGCCCAGTCCACCGGCTCTTCCACGGAGGCGGAGCCGACCCGCCCCGCGACGGTTTAAGGAAGCACACCCCTCATGAAGATCGACTGGGCAGCACTCGGCTCCGTCTTCGGCGTCAGCCTCGTGGTCACGGTGGCCCTGGTGAGCCTGTTCACCCTGGGCGTCGTGGGCCTCACGAAGAAGGAGTCGCCCCGGGGCGGCGGCGCCCTCGCGGTCACCGGCGCGTACGCCTGCTTCGCGGCGTGCGCGGCGGCGGTGGCGTACGGGATCTATCTGATCGTGTCCTGACCGCGCACCACGGCGCCCGCCCGGGCCCCTACTTCGAGCCCCGCGGCGATCCCCGCTGCGGGGCTTGGTCTTTGGTGGGAGATGTTCCGGTTTGCTACGTTCTACCCGGCATCGCGACCACGTCGAAAAGGCAGGTGGCGGAACGCAGGTGTCTGGCCGCCCACGCCCAACTCACCTAGTCTAGGGGGCGAGTTGCTGTTCGACGTCGGCCGCCCGACCACACGAAGACGACGTGTAGCAGGGAGCGACATGGCCAGGGACATCGATCCGAGCCTGAACCGACGCAGGCTCCGTATCGAACTGCGCAAGGCACGCGAGGGAGCCGGTCTCACCCAGCGGGAGGCCGCCGACGCGCTGGAGTGGTCCCTGTCCAAGCTGATCCGGCTGGAGGCCGGGACGGTCAGCCTGAGCGTCACCGATCTGCGCGCACTGCTCCAGCTGTACGACGTGACCGACCCCCGGCTGGTGGCCGAACTCGAAGGGGCCGCCCGCGGGTCGAAGGGTCCGTCCTGGTGGGCACCGTACAACGACATGGTGCGGGCGCAGTTCGCCCAGTACCTGGGCTACGAGAGCGCGGCGACCTCGATCCGCTTCTACCACCCCTCCGTCGTCTGCCCGCTGCTGCAGATCGAGGACTACACACTGGCCCAGCTCGCGCCCCGGGAGAACGGGGAGCTGGCCCGTCGCTCGGCGGAGCTGCGCACCACACGGCAGGAACGGATCTTCGACGGGGACAGCGGCCCGGACGTGCACATCGTCCTGGACGAGGCGGTCGTCCGGCGGGTCATCGGCGGGCCGGGGGTGATGCGCAGGCAGCTGGAGCACCTCAAGACGATGGCCCGGCACCCCCGGGTCAGCCTGCGCCTGCTGCCGTTCGCGGCCGGCGCGCACTACAGCATGGGCGCCTCCTTCACCCTGCTCGGCTTCACGGACGGCGACGACCTGCTCTACCTCGAAGGCGCCACCGGCAGCGTGGCCAACCGTGACGACCTCGGCCTCACGGCCCGCTACCAGGAGTGCTTCGAGGACATCAGCACCAAGGCGTACGACGGCGACCGGATGATCGAACTGATCGACGCGGTCAAGGAGAGTCTCGGCAGCAGCTGAAGCCCGGGAGGGACGGCCCGGGCGGACAACGGGGAGGAATGGCCCATGGCGGTCCTCGGGTTCCTTGAGTGGTGGAGGCAGCTGCGCGCGTGCCGCTTCCCGGCCGCGGACGACCCGCCCGGCTCCCCCGCGGGATCCGCCGCCCCGCCCGGGGCGGGCCCCCTTATAGAGGAGGCACACCTCATGGAGGAGCCGCACTCCCCCGGCGAGCTCGGGACACGCCCGCCCACGACCCGTCTGCTGCTCGGCACGACGTGCGGCAGCGCGCTGTTGCTCAGCATCGCCGTGTCGGCCCGGGTGGCGCCCGGGCTCGGCCCGGACACGCTGACACCCCTGACCGAGACGGTGCTGGCAGCGCTCGGCGCGGCCGTCGTCACCGCCCTCGCCGCACGGGTCGGCCGGGTGCTGCGCGGCCGCTCGGGAGCGGCGCGCGAACCGGGAGTCAGCGGGTCCCCGAGCCCCGTGGACGAACCGTCGCCGCAGCCCGGCCGCGAACGCCCAGAGCGCCGAGAACACGGCGACGTTCCATGACCGGGGTGAGGCCCCACCACAGACCGGCACAGGCCGCCGCGACGATCGTCACCACCAGCCAGACGAGGGCCCGTGCCGTCGACCCCGGCACGAGCAGTGCGGCCAGCGCGCCGAGACCAACAGCGAACACCCCTGTGGTCAGGGAGAAGAGCGTCAGCGGGACCGCCGCCGCCAGTGCGGATCGTGGAGTGTGGGATCCTCCCGCACGCGCCGAGACCTTCTTGGCATCCCCCATGCCGGCTCCTCCCGCCCTCTGGACGGACTTTCAGAAACCGTCCGCTGCCCGGACTTCCTGAACTGCCTGAACTGCCTGGTCATCGAGTCCAGCCAGCAAACCACACCACGCGGTACGGCGAAAGACGAGCATCGGGCCGGTGCGCCGTTTCGAGTCACGCACCAGTACGTGCGCCCCCTCGACGGCCACTTCGACACAGTCGGTGTTGTCACCTTCCGAATGACTGCTCTTCCGCCACACACGCCCCGACGCCACCCTGCCGACCACACCGACCTCCGTCTCACCAGTCAGCGCACCGACCAGGCGTCCTCACCACGACGCTCCCGAGCGCCGTGCCCCACCGCTGCCGGGGCAGCGAAGGCCGGCCACACCAGGGTCGTCTCCCCGCAACGAATCACCCAGTGCCGCTCGTCGGCGCTCTCGCGTTCGTCCTGCCGCTGTTCTTTGAGTCTTCCCAGGTTCCGCGTCCGGAAAGAGAACAGAAAGCGCCGATTCGAGCGGCTGACGACATTTCAGCGATGTGGGGCTCGGCACACCGCTGCGTCGCAGGTCAAGAGCAAGTTGACGGGTGTTCGGGGAGCGTGGTGGACTGCCGGGGCCAATACGGCGGCAGGAGAGGAAGCCGGTGCGATTCCGGCGCGGTCCCGCCACTGTCACCGGGGCACCACACGCCCCGGGAGCCAGGAACTCTCACCGCCGGTCTCGTCGAGCCAGGGCGTGGACACCCTGAGTGAGGACATATCGCCATGCGCGGCTGCCGATTGAGGTCCCGTACCCGGATCCTGCCCTCTCCCACGCTCGGCTGAGCCGATGGGTGCCGATCGCGTCTTCGCGTACGGCGCCGCCGCCGGCCTCCTCGGCGACCTGCTGCTCGGCGATCCACGCCGGGGGCATCCGGTCGCCGCGTTCGGGCGGGCCGCCGGTGCCGTGGAGCGGGTGCTGTGGCGGGACCATCGCGGGTGGGGTGCGCTGCACACCGCCGTGTGCGTGGGCGGCGCGGTGTCGTCCGCGGCGCTCGCCGCTACGGCCGTCCGTGGCTCCCGTACCGCGTCCGTCGCCCTGACGGCCACCGCCACCTGGGCCGTCGTCGGCGGGACTTCGCTGGCGCGCGAGGCCCGGACGATCGGGCACGCCCTCGCGTCCGGGGATGTCGAGGGTGCCCGTGCGCGGCTGCCGCATCTGTGCGGGCGGGATCCGCAGGCGCTCGACGCCGACGGGATCGCCCGGGCCGTGGTCGAGTCCGTCGCCGAGAACACCTCGGACGCCGTGGTGGGCGCGCTGGTGTGGGGGGCCGTGGGCGGGGTGCCCGGGTTCGTGGGCTTCCGGGCCGTCAACACCCTTGACGCCATGGTCGGGCACAAGTCGCCGCGCTATCGGCGCTACGGCTGGGCCTCGGCGCGTCTGGACGACCTCGCGGGCTGGCCCGGGGCCCGGCTGACCGCGCTCCTCGCGGCGGCGACGGGACCGGACCGGCGGGGGGCTCTGCGTGCCTGGCGGGCGGACGCCCGACGGCATCCGAGCCCCAACGCCGGTCCCGTGGAGGCCTCGTTCGCGGGGGCGCTCGGGGTGCGGCTGGGCGGCACGTTGTCGTACGGGGGGCGCCTGGAGCACCGGCCGCTGCTCAATGCGCCGGGGCGCGCCGTGCGCACCGACGACATCGAACGCGCGGTGCGGCTCTCCCGCCGTGTGACCGCGCTCGCGCTGGGTGCCACCGTCGCCGGCCGCCTCGTCGCCCGGCGGTTCACCCGAGGACTTCTCGCGAAGGGACGTACGTCATGAACGGTGGTCTCCTCGTCGCCGGCACCACCTCCGACGCGGGCAAGAGCGTCGTCACCGCCGGGATCTGCCGGTGGCTGGTGCGGCAGGGCGTGAAGGTCGCGCCCTTCAAGGCGCAGAACATGTCCCTGAATTCGTTCGTCACGCGGGAGGGCGCCGAGATCGGGCGCGCGCAGGCCATGCAGGCGCAGGCCTGCCGCATCGAGCCGACCGCGCTGATGAACCCCGTGCTGCTCAAGCCGGGCGGTGAGCAGAGCAGCCAGGTCGTGCTGCTCGGCAAGCCGGTCGGCGAGCTGAGCGCGCGCGGCTACCACGGAGGCCGGCAGCAGCGGCTCCTCGGCACGGTCCTCGACTGTCTGGCCGAGTTGCGGGGCACGTATGACGCGGTGATCTGTGAAGGGGCGGGCAGTCCCGCCGAGATCAATCTGCGGCGGACGGACATCGTGAACATGGGCATCGCGCGGGGCGCGCGGCTGCCCGTGCTGATCGTCGGCGACATCGACCGCGGCGGGGTGTTCGCCTCCTTCTTCGGGAGCGTCGCCCTGCTCTCCCGCGAGGACCAGGAGCTGATCGCGGGGTTCCTCGTGAACAAGTTCCGCGGGGACGTCTCCCTGCTGGAGCCGGGGCTCGACATGCTGCACGGGCTCACCGGGCGGCGGACGTACGGCGTGCTGCCGTTCCGGCACGGCCTCGGGATCGACGAGGAGGACGGCCTGAGGGTGTCCCTGCGGGGCACCGTGCGCGAGTCGGCGGTGGCCGCGCCCGTCGGCGAGGATGTGCTGCGGGTCGCCGTGTGCGCGATCCCGCTCATGTCCAACTTCACCGATGTCGACGCCCTCGCCGCCGAACCGGGCGTCGTCGTGCGGTTCGTGGACCGGCCCGAGGACCTGGCCGACGCCGACCTCGTCGTCGTCCCCGGCACCCGGGGCACCGTCAGGGCCCTGGAGTGGCTGCGCAAGCGCGGTCTCGCAGGGGCCCTTGCCCGCAGGGCCGCCGAGGGGCGCCCGATCCTCGGCGTCTGCGGCGGTTTCCAGATCCTCGGCGAGCACATCGAGGACGAGGTGGAGAGCCGCAGGGGTGCCGTGGACGGGCTCGGAGTGCTGCCCGTACGGGTGCGGTTCGCCCGTGAGAAGACCCTGACCCGCCCGGTGGGCGAGGCGCTCGGCGAGCGCGTCGAGGGCTACGAGATCCACCACGGTGTCGCCGAGGTGACGGGCGGTGAGCCCTTCCTCGACGGCTGCCGGGTCGGCCAGAGCTGGGGCACGCACTGGCACGGTTCCCTGGAGTCGGACGGTTTCCGGCGGGCGTTCCTGCGCGAGGTGGCCGCCGCCGCGGGCCGCCGCTTCGTGCCGGCCGCCGACACGTCGTTCGCCGCGCTGCGCGAGGAACAGCTCGACCGGCTCGGCGACCTGATCGAACAGCACGCGGACACGGACGCGCTGTGGCGGCTCATCGAGTCGGGCGCGCCGCAAGGACTGCCTTTCATTCCCCCGGGAGCGCCCGCATGAGCACAGTGTTGTTGTTGTCGACCGCCGACACCGATCTGCTGGCGGCCCGCGCCTCCGGCGCGCCCTACCGGATCGGCAACCCGGCCCGCGTGGACGTCGCGGCGGAGCTGCCGGAGCTGGTCCGGGGCGCGGACATCGCCGTGGTACGGCTGCTGGGCGGAAAGCGCGCCTGGGAGGACGGGCTCGCCGCCCTCAGGGCCGCCGGCATCCCCACCGTCCTGCTCGGCGGAGAGAGCGTGCCGGACGCCGAGTTGATGGCCGAGTCGTCGGTGCCCGCGGGTGTCGTGGCGGAGGCGCTGCGGTATCTCGTCGAGGGCGGTCCCGCCAACCTCACCGAACTGGCCCGCTTCCTGTCCGACACCGTGCTGCTGACCGGCGAGGGCTTCACCGAGCCGCAGAAGATGCCCGAGTACGGCGTCCACGGGGAGCGTGCGTACACCGAGGGCCGTCCCACCGTGGGCGTGCTCTTCTACCGCGCCCATGAACTCAGCGGGAACACCGCCTTCGTGGACACGCTGTGTGACGCGATCGAGGAGCGGGGCGCCAACGCCCTTGCGGTGTACTGCGGTTCGCTGCGCGGCGCCGACCCGGGGCTGTACGAGCTGCTCGCGAAGGCCGACGCGCTCGTGGCGACGGTGCTCGCCGCGGGCGGCACGCACGCCTCGCAGGCGTCGGCGGGCGGCGACGAAGAGGCCTGGGACATCGGGGCGCTCGCCGACCTGGACGTTCCCGTGCTGCAGGGCCTGTGCCTGACCTCCTCGCGCGCCGCGTGGGAGGAGTCCGACGCCGCGCTCTCACCCATGGACGCGGCGATGCAGGTGGCGATCCCGGAGTTCGACGGCCGCCTCATCACGGTTCCGTTCTCCTTCAAGGAGCACGGCCCCGACGATGTGCCGGTGTACGTCGCCGACCCGGAGCGGGCCGCGCGCGTCGCCGGAATCGCCGAGCGGCACGCCCGGCTGAGGCACAAGCCGAACGCCGAGAAGAAGCTCGCACTCGTCTTCACCGCCTACCCGACCAAGCACTCGCGGGTCGGCAACGCGGTCGGCCTGGACACGCCCGCGTCCGCGGTACGGGTGCTGGACGCGCTCCGGGACGCCGGGTACGGCCTCACCGAGTACCCGTCGGGCGGCGACGAGCTGATCCACCGGCTCATCGAGGCCGGCGGCCACGACGTGGAGTGGCTGACGGAGGATCAGCTGGCCGCCGCGCCCGCGCGGGTGCCGCTGGCCGACTACCGGGCGTGGTTCGACACCCTCGACCCCGAGCTGCGGGACGCGATGCTCCAGGCGTGGGGCGAGCCGCCGGGCTCGCTGTACGTCGACGGCGACGACATCGTCCTCGCCTCCCTGCGGTTCGGGAACGTCGTCGTGATGATCCAGCCTCCGCGCGGCTTCGGCGAGAACCCGATCGCGATCTACCACAACCCCGACATGCCGCCGTCGCACCACTACATGGCGGCGTACAGGTGGCTGGAGAACTCGTTCGGCGCCGACGCGATCGTCCACATGGGCAAGCACGGCACCATGGAGTGGCTGCCGGGCAAGGGCCTCGGTCTGTCACGCGGGTGCGCCCCGGACGCCGTCCTCGGTGAACTGCCCTTGATCTACCCGTTCATCGTCAACGACCCCGGCGAGGGCACCCAGGCCAAGCGGCGCGGGCACGCCACGGTCGTCGACCACCTCGTGCCGCCGATGGCGCGCGCCGACACCTACGGCGACCTGGCCAAGCTGGAGCAGCTCCTCGACGAGTACGCGCTCGTCTCCGATCTGGACCCGGCCAAGGCGCCCGCCGTACGGGCCCAGATCTGGACCCTGGTCAAGGCCGCGGAGCTGCACCACGACCTGCATGTGGACGAGCAGCCGGAGGACGGCGACTTCGACGAGTTCGTCATGCACATCGACGGCTATCTGTGCGAGATCAAGGACGTGCAGATCCGCGACGGTCTGCACATCCTGGGCGGCGGCCCGGTCGGCGAGCCCCGGGTGAACCTCGTGCTCGCCGTGCTGCGCGCCTCGCAGGTGTGGGGCGGGCAGGCGAACGCCCTGCCGGGGCTGCGGGCCTCGCTCGCCGAGCACTTCGGGCTGGTGGAGAAGGAGCTGCTGGCCGAGCCGGGCGCGCCGGTGAAGGTGCCGGTGGAGCTGACGGACCTCGTGGACGTCCCGCCCGTCTCCCACCACCCTTCCAAGGAAGGCGCTCCGCGCCCCTTCGTTCCGTCGCGGAGCGCCGCCGACGCCGTAGATCTGCTGGAGCAGCTGTGCCGGCGGATCGCGGAGGGCATGGAGGAGCGGGCCTGGGACGCGGCCGCCGCGCCCGCGCTGGTGCGTGAGGTCCTGGGCACCGAACTGCCGGACGCCGTGACCGTCCTGGAGTTCGCCTGCACCGAGGTCGTGCCCCGGCTCGCCCGTACCACCGACGAGATCGGGCACATCCTCAAGGCGCTCGACGGCGGTTATGTCCCGGCCGGTCCCTCCGGCTCCCCGACCCGCGGTCTCGTCAACGTGCTGCCGACCGGCCGCAACTTCTACTCCGTCGACCCCAAGGCCATTCCGTCGCGGCTGAGCTGGGAGGTCGGGCAGTCGCTGGCCGACTCGCTGGTCGCGCGCTACCTCCAGGACACCGGCGAGTACCCCCGGTCGGTCGGCCTCACCGTCTGGGGCACGTCGGCCATGCGGACCCAGGGCGACGACATCGCCGAGATCCTCGCGCTGCTCGGGTGCCGCCCGGTCTGGGACGACGCCTCGCGCCGGGTGACCGGCTTCGAGGTGATCCCCCCGGCGGAGCTGGGCCGTCCCCGGATCGATGTCACGGTGCGCATCTCCGGCTTCTTCCGGGACGCCTTCCCGCATGTCGTCGGTCTCATCGACGACGCCGTACGCGCCGTCGCCGAGCTGGACGAGCCCGCCGAGCAGAACTTCGTCCGCGCCCACGCCGACGAGGACACCGCCGAGCACGGCGACCGGCGGCGCGCGACGGCTCGTATCTTCGGCTCCAAGCCGGGCGCGTACGGCGCCGGTCTGCTGCCGCTGATCGACGCCCGCAACTGGCGCTCCGACGCCGACCTCGCCGAGGTCTACGCGGTGTGGGGCGGCTATGCGTACGGGCGCGGGCTGAACGGGCGGGCAGCGCGCGGGGACATGGAGACCGCGTTCCGGCGGATCGCCGTCGCGGCGAAGAACGTGGACACCCGTGAACACGACCTCGTCGACGCCGACGACTACTTCCAGTACCACGGCGGAATGGTCGCGATGGTCAGGCATCTGACCGGCGCGTCCCCCGAGGCGTACGTCGGCGACTCGGCCGTGCCCGACCAGGTGAAGACCCGCACCCTGGGCGAGGAGACCCATCGCGTCTTCCGCGCCCGTGTGGTCAACCCGCGCTGGATGGCGGCCATGCGGCGCCACGGCTACAAGGGCGCCTTCGAGATGGCGGCGACCGTCGACTACCTGTTCGGCTACGACGCCACGGCCGGGGTCGTCGACGACTGGATGTACGAGAAGCTCAGCGCGGAGTACGTCTTCGACGCCGAGAACCGCGACTTCATGAAGAAGTCCAACCCATGGGCGCTGCGCGGCATCACCGAGCGGCTGCTGGAGGCCGCCGACCGCGGCCTGTGGGCCGAGCCCGACGCGGACACGCTGGAGCGGCTGCGCGCCACCTATCTGGAGCTGGAAGGCGACTTGGAGGGCGACGAGAAGTGAGTACCCCCTTTCCGTTCACGGCCGTCGTCGGCCAGGACGACCTGCGGCTCGCGCTGCTGCTGAACGCCGTGTCACCGGCGGTCGGCGGAGTGCTGGTGCGCGGTGAGAAGGGCACCGCCAAGTCCACGGCGGTCAGGGCGCTGTCCGCGCTGCTGCCGCGGGTGGACGTCGTCGTCGGCTGCCGGTTCTCCTGCGCCCCCGCCGCACCCGACCCGGCCTGCCCGGACGGGCCGCACGAGCCGGGGCCGGGCGCCCGCCGGCCCTCCCGCATGGTCGAACTCCCCGTCGGCGCCTCCGAGGACCGGCTCGTCGGGGCCCTCGACATCGAACGTGCGCTGGCCGAGGGCGTGAAGAGCTTCGAGCCGGGGCTCCTGGCGCAGGCGCACCGCGGCATCCTCTACGTCGACGAGGTCAACCTCCTCCACGACCACCTGGTCGACCTGCTGCTGGACGCGGCCGCCATGGGCGCGTCGTACGTCGAGCGCGAGGGCGTCTCCGTACGGCACGCCGCCCGTTTCCTGCTCGTCGGCACCATGAACCCGGAGGAGGGCGAGCTGCGGCCGCAGCTGCTCGACCGGTTCGGGCTGACCGTCGAGGTGTCCGCCTCGCGGGAGCCCGACCAGCGCGTGGAGGTCGTACGGCGGCGGCTCGCCTACGACGACGACCCCGCCGGCTTCGCGGCGCGCTGGGCCGAGGAGGAGGCCGCCGTACGGGCGCGGATCGTGGCGGCCCGGGAGCTGCTGCCGTCCGTGCGGCTCGGGGACGGGGCGCTGCGGCAGATCGCGGCGACCTGCGCCGCGTTTGAGGTGGACGGCATGCGCGCCGACATCGTGATGGCGCGCACGGCGACCGCGCTGGCCGCGTGGGCCGGGCGGACCGAGGTGCTCGCCGAGGACGTACGGCAGGCCGCGCTGCTGGCGCTGCCGCACCGGCGGCGGCGCAACCCCTTCGACGCGCCGGGGCTCGACGAGGACAAGCTCGACGAGACGCTGGAGCAGTTCGGGGACGGCGACGAGGACGACGACCCGGATCCGGACGGGCCCGGCGGCGGGGGCGGGCAGCCCACGCCGGACGACGGTCCCGAGAGCGGCGGTGACACGGCCGCACAGCCCGAGGCCGGGGAGAGCGGGCAGCCGCAGTCCTCGGGCGCCGGGGAACAGCAGGCCGTGCGCGCCGCAGAGCCCTTTCGCACCAAGGTGCTGACCGTGCCGGGGCTCGGCGACGGCGCCGCGGGGCGGCGCTCGCGGGCGCGCACCGAGCACGGACGCACCACCGGGGCCCGGCGGCCCCGGGGCGCGCTGACCAAGCTGCATCTGGCGGCCACCGTGCGGGCCGCCGCGCCGCACCAGCGGGCGCGGGGACGTTCGGGGCCCGGGCTCGTGGTACGCCGGGACGATCTGCGGCAGGCGACGCGGGAGGGGCGCGAGGGCAATCTCGTGCTGTTCGTCGTCGACGCCTCCGGATCGATGGCGGCCCGGCAGCGGATGAGCGCCGTCAAGGGCGCCGTGCTGTCGCTGCTGCTCGACGCCTACCAGCGGCGGGACAAGGTGGGTCTGGTGACCTTCCGGGGCACGGCGGCCGAGGTGGCGCTGCCGCCGACGTCGTCGGTGGACGCGGCGGCGGCCCGGCTGCAGTCGCTGCCGACGGGCGGCCGGACGCCGCTGGCCGCCGGGCTGCTCAAGGTCCATGACGTGCTGCGGGTCGAGCGGCTGCGGGATCCCGCGCGGCGCGCCCTGGTCGTGGTGGTGACCGACGGACGGGCCACCGGGGGCGCCGAACCGGTGGCGCTCGCGGGACGGGCGGCCTCCTTGCTGGCCGCCGAGGGCGTCGCGTCCGTGGTCGTGGACTGCGAGTCGGGACCGGTGCGGCTGGGACTCGCCGGGCGGCTCGCCGAGGAGCTGGACGGTACGGCGGTGACGCTGGACGAGCTGCGCGCGGACAGCATCGCCGGGCTCGTACGCCATGTGCAGGGGACGCAGGGGACCGCAAGGAGGGCCGCGTAATGCCGCAGGGGCAGCCGAGTGTCGTACCGGACGACGGACTGACGACCCGTCAGCGCCGCAACCGTCCGCTCGTCGTCGTGCACACGGGCATCGGCAAGGGGAAGTCGACCGCCGCCTTCGGGCTCGCGCTGCGCGCGTGGAACCAGGGCTGGCCGATCGGGGTGTTCCAGTTCGTCAAGTCGGCCAAGTGGAAGGTCGGCGAGGAGAACGCGCTGCGGGTGCTGGGGGCGTCCGGGCAGGGCGGGACCGTCGACTGGCACAAGATGGGCGAGGGCTGGTCGTGGGTGCAGCGCGATGAGCAGATGGACAACGAGGACAAGGCCCGGGAGGGCTGGGAGCAGGTCAAGCGTGACCTGGCCGCCGAGACGTACCGGCTGTACGTGCTGGACGAGTTCGCGTACCCGATGCACTGGGGCTGGGTCGACACCGACGAGGTCGTCGAGGTGCTGCGGAACCGCCCCGGCACCCAGCATGTGGTGATCACCGGGCGGAACGCGCCCGAGAAGCTGGTGGAGTTCGCCGATCTGGTGACCGACATGTCCAAGGTGAAGCACCCGATGGACGTGGGCCAGAAGGGCCAGAAGGGCATCGAGTGGTGATGCTCTCCCCTTCCTCCGTCCCCCGGCTGGTCGTCGCCGCGCCCTCCTCGGGCAGCGGCAAGACCACCGTGGCCACGGGTCTGATGGCGGCCTTCGCCGAGCGGGGCCTCGCCGTGTCCCCGCACAAGGTGGGGCCCGACTACATCGACCCCGGCTATCACGCGCTCGCGACCGGGCGCCCGGGACGGAACCTCGACGCGTACCTGTGCGGACCGGAGCTGATCGCTCCGCTGTTTCTGCACGGCGCGCGCGGCTGCGACCTGGCCGTGGTCGAGGGCGTGATGGGGCTCTACGACGGGGCCGCCGGCGAGGGGGAGCTGGCCTCCACGGCGCAGGTGGCGAAGGCGCTGAGGGCGCCGGTGGTCCTGGTCGTCGACGCGTCCTCGCAGTCGCGGTCGGTGGCGGCGCTGGTGCACGGGTTCGCGTCCTGGGATCCGCAGGTGCGGATCGGGGGCGTGATCCTGAACAAGGTCGCCTCGGACCGGCACGAGGAACTGCTGCGGGACGCCCTGGACGCGTCCGGGGTGCCCGTGCTGGGGGTGCTGCGCAGGGTGGCCCAGGTGGACACTCCGTCGCGGCATCTGGGGCTGATACCGGTGGCCGAACGGCGGGCGGAGGCGGTCGACGCGGTCGCCGCCATGGCCGCGCAGGTGCGCCGAGGCTGCGACCTGGACGCGCTGTGGGCGCTGGCGCGAAGTGCGGGCGCGCTGCCGGACGAGCCCTGGGAGCCGCCGGCGTACGACACCGGCGCGCGGGCGGTGGTCGCCGTGGCCGGCGGTCCCGCCTTCACGTTCTCCTACGCCGAGCACACCGAGGTGCTCACCGCCGCCGGAGCCGAGGTCGTCGTGTTCGACCCCCTGCGGGACGAGCGGCTGCCGGAGGGTACGGCGGGGCTGGTGATCGGCGGCGGCTTCCCGGAGGTGTACGCAGCCGAGCTGTCCGCGAACGAGCCGCTGCGCAAGGCGGTGGCCGAGCTGGCGCTCGTCGGCGCGCCGGTCGCCGCCGAGTGCGCCGGACTGCTGTACCTGTGCCGGGAGTTGGACGGGCAGCCCATGTGCGGGGTGCTCGACGCGAGCGCCCGGATGAGCGAACGGCTGACCCTCGGCTACCGGGACGCGGTGGCCGTGAGCGACAGTGTCCTCGCCGCGGCCGGGACACGGATGCGCGGCCACGAGTTCCACCGGACCGTGGTGGAGCCCGCGGCGGGGGCGGCTCCCGCCTGGGGGGTTCGCGCCCCCGAGCGGCGCCTCGAAGGTTTCGTACAACTAGGTGTGCACGCCAGTTATCTGCACACGCACTGGGCCGCCGCGCCCGGTGCGGCCCGTCGGTTCGTGGAGAGGTGCCGGACGTCATGAGCAGCAGGCTGATCGGAGTCGGGGTGGGCCCCGGCGACCCCGAGCTGGTGACCGTCAAGGGCGTCAACGCGCTGCGGGAGGCCGACGTGGTCGTCGTGCCCGTGATGGGCGACACCGAGGGACGGGACGGCGGGGAGCGCGGGCGCGCCGAGGCGACAGTGCTGCACTACGTGCCCGAGGAGAAGGTCGTCCGGGTCGTGTTCGCGCTCAACGAGCGCAGCGACCGGGCGCGGCGCGAGGCGGCCTGGGACGTGGCCGGGGAGCGTGTGGCCGGGCTTCTCGGGCGGCACTCCGCCGTCGCCTTCGCCACCATCGGCGATCCCAACGTGTACTCCACGTTCACGTATCTCGCGCACACCGTCCAGGCGTCGGTGCCGGACGTCCGTATCGAGACCGTGCCCGGCATCACCGCCATGCAGGACCTGGCCGCGCGGTCGGGTGCCGTGCTGACCGAGGGCACCGAACCGCTCACGCTCGTCCCCGTCACGGCGGGTTCCGCGGTGCTCAAGGACGCCCTCGGCGGTCCGGGGACCGTCGTCGCCTACAAGTTCGGGCGGCAGGCGCACGAGGTGGCCGATGCACTGCGGGAGACCGGGCGCATCGACGACGCGGTGTGGGGGGCGTCGCTCGGGCTGCCGGAGGAGACCGTCGGACCGGCCACCGACCTCGACGAGGGTCCGCTCCCCTATCTGTCCACCCTGATCTCGCCGGCCCGCCGTGACGGCACCCGCGGCGGCAAGCTGTGACCGGCGACAGACCGGCCCGGTCACGGGGTCCTCGAGCCGCAGGGGCGGACCGCTCGCGGAGAACGCCGCCCTGACCCTTCGCCGCCCGATCGCCCCCGCTGCGCGCCGGATGGGCGGCCGAGTGCGCACCCGCTGTTCCGCACCGCCCGCGTTCCCGTAGGAGAGGACCGATTCCCCATGGCCGATGCCCCCACCGGCAAGGTGACCTTCGTCGGCGCCGGCCCCGGCGCCGCCGATCTGCTGACGTTCCGTGCCGCGCGTGCCATCGCCGAGGCCGACGTCGTGATCTGGGCGGCCAGCCTGGTGCAGGCGGAGGTCCTCGACCACGCGCGCGAGGGCGCCGAGATCCTGGACTCGGCGACCATGTCCCTGGAGGACGTCGTCGCCGTGTACGAGCGGGCCCGTGCGCAGGGCCTGCGGGTGGCCCGGATCCACTCCGGCGACCCGGCCCTGTGGGGCGGTACGCAGGAGCAGTTGGACCGGTGCGCCGGGATCGGCATCGAGACCGAGGTCGTACCGGGTGTCTCCGCCTTCTCCGCGGTCGCCGCGCTCGCACAGCGGGAGCTGACGATCCCCGAGGTCGCCCAGTCCGTCGTACTGACCCGGCTCGGCGGCGGCAAGACGCCGATGCCGCCCGGCGAGGAGGTGCGCGAGTTCGCCCGGCACGGCACCACGATGGCGATCTTCCTGTCGGCGGCCCGCAGCGGTCAGCTGGTGCGGGAGCTGCTGGAGGGCGGCTATCCGACGAGCACCCCGGTCGTGGTCGCGTACCAGGCGACCTGGCCGGAGGAACTGGTGGTCCGGTGCACCCTCGGCACGCTGGAGGAGACCGTCAAGGAACACAAGCTGTGGAAGCACACGCTGTTCCTGGTCGGCCCGGCGCTGGACGCGCACGGCACCCGTTCGCATCTGTACCACCCCGGTCACTTCCACGGTTTCCGCAAGGCCGATCCCGAGGCCCGCAAGGCGCTGCGCTCCCGGGGCGCGAGCACATGATCACGGTCGTCGGTACGGGCACGGGGGCGCCCCTTCCCGCCGAGGCGGTCGCCGGGGCGGACCTGGTGGTGGGCGCCCGGCGGCATCTGGCGGCGGCCCGGCTGCCCGAGGAGGCGGAGCGGATCGTCCTCGGGCCGCTGGCGCCCGCTCTCGACGCGATCGAGCGGTACCTCGACAAGGGGCGGCGGGTGGCCGTGCTCGCCTCCGGGGACCCCGCCTTCTTCGGCATCGTCCGTGCGCTGGCCGAACGGTTCGGGCCCGAGCGGCTGGACGTGCGGCCCGGAGTCTCCTCCGTGGCCACCGCCTTCGCGCGGCTCGGGCTGCCGTGGGACGACGCGGTGGTGGTGAGCGCCCACGGCCGTGCGCTGCGGACGGCGGTGCAGGTGTGCCGGGCGCGGCCGAAGGTCGCCGTGCTGACCGGTCCGGGGGCCGGCCCCGCCGAGCTGGGGACGGCGCTCGCCGGCGGCCCCGGCGAGCGGGTCCTCGTCGTGGCGAGCGCGCTCGGCGATCCGGAGCACGAGCGCGTGGAGCGGGTGACGCCCGCCGAGGCCGCGGAACGTGACTGGGGTACGGCGGTCAGCGTGGTGCTGTGCCTGGATCCGGCCGCGGCGCTCGGACCGGTCCGTACGGTGGCGGGGCCCCAGCCCGGGCCGAGCGCCTGGGCCCTGGAGGAGAGCGCGTTCACCCACCGCGACTCGATGATCACCAAGTTCGAGGTCCGTGCGCTGGCGCTGGCCCGGCTGGGGCCGCGCCTCGGCGATCTGGTCTGGGACATCGGCTCGGGCTCGGGCTCGGTGGCCGTGGAGTGCGCACGGCTCGGTGCGGCCGTCACCGCGGTCGAGAAGA
This sequence comes from Streptomyces sp. NPDC002573, assembly GCF_042889625.1. Lineage (NCBI taxonomy): Bacteria > Bacillati > Actinomycetota > Actinomycetes > Kitasatosporales > Streptomycetaceae > Streptomyces > Streptomyces sp. NPDC002573. The sequence continues at coordinate 66,818 of NZ_JBIARC010000026.1, forward strand.
CGGCGGACGGGGTCGCCCGGATCCGCGCCAACGCCACGGCGCACGGCGTCGACGTCCGGGTGGTGCACGGCGTGGCGCCCGACGCGCTGGCCGGTCTGGACGAGCCCGACGCCGTGTTCATCGGGGGCGGCGGACGCGAGCTGCCCGCCATCGTGACCGCGTGCGCGCGGCGGGCCCGGCGGGCGGTGGTGATCGCCATGGCCGCGTTGGACCGCGTGCCCGCGGCGCGCGAGGCGCTCGTCGCCGCCGGGTTCGGCTGCGACGGGGTGCTGTTGCAGTCGTCGCGGCTCGCTCCGCTGCCGGGGGACGTGACCCGGCTCGCGGCGACCAACCCTGTTTTTCTGCTGTGGGGCACGCGGCCTCCGGCGCGTAGCGAAGGAGTTGCTCAGTGATCGGCCTCATTTCCGCCACCGCGGCGGGGGCGGCTGCGCGGGACCGGCTGGCGGCGGCCTGGCCCGGCCGGACGCGGGTGTACGACGGCCCGGTCGGGGACGCCGTACGGACCGCGTTCGCGGAGTGCGAGCAGCTCGTGTGCTTCCTGGCGACCGGCGCGGTCGTCCGGCTGCTCGCCCCGCTGCTGGCCGACAAGGTGTCCGACCCGGGCGTGGTGTGCGTCGACGAGGGCGGGCGGTTCGCGGTGTCCCTGGTCGGCGGGCACGCGGGCGGGGCCAATGAACTCGCCCGGGCGGTGGGCGAGGTGCTGGGGGCCACGCCCGTGGTGACGACCGCGACGGACGCGGTGGGACTGCCGGGCCTCGACACGCTCGGGCTCCCGGTCGAGGGCGATGTCGCCGGGGTCTCCCGGGCGCTGCTCGACGGGGAGCCGGTGGCCCTGACGGCGGAGGTGGACTGGCCGCTGCCGCCGCTGCCCCTCGCCGCGGAGGGCGCGTACACGATCCGGGTCACGGACCGGGCCGTCGTACCCGCCGGGCGTGAGGTGGTGCTGCGGCCGCCGACCCTGGTCGTCGGCGTCGGCGCCTCCCGGGGCGCTCCCGTCGCGGAGGTCCTGGAGCTCGTCGAGGGCGCGCTGCGGGACGCCGGGCTCAGCGCCGCGTCGCTCGCCGCGTTCGCCACCGTCGACGCCAAGGCCGGCGAGCCCGGCATCGTGGCGGCGGCCGAGCGGCTCGGGGTGCCCGTGGTGACGTATCCCGCCGAGGAGCTGGCGAGGGTCGAGGTGCCCAACCCCTCCGACGCGCCGCTCGCCGCGGTCGGCACCCCGTCCGTCGCGGAGGCCGCCGCGCTGGCGGCGGGCGGTGAACTCCTGGTCCCCAAGCGCAAGTCGGCCGGGACCCCGGCGACGGCGACCTGTGCCGTGGTCCGCAGGCCGGGGCGCGGGCGGCTCGCCGTCGTCGGCCTCGGCCCCGGTGCCCGGGACCTGCTGACGCCGCGCGCGAAGGCGGAACTGCGGCGCGCCTCGGTGCTGGTCGGGCTCGACCAGTACGTCGACCAGATCCGCGATCTGCTGCGGCCCGGCACCCGGATCCTGGAGTCGGGGCTCGGCGCCGAGGAGGAGCGGGCGCGCACGGCGGTCGCCGAGGCCCGCAGGGGCCGGGCGGTGGCGCTGATCGGCAGCGGGGACGCCGGGGTGTACGCGATGGCGTCGCCCGCGCTGGCCGAGGCGTCCGACGACATCGACGTGATCGGGGTGCCCGGGGTCACGGCGGCGCTCGCGGCCGGGGCGATCCTCGGCGCGCCGCTGGGCCACGACCATGTGTCGATCAGCCTCTCCGACCTGCACACCCCCTGGGAGGTCATCGAGCGACGGGTACGGGCCGCGGCCGAGGCGGACCTCGTGGTGACGTTCTACAACCCGCGCAGCCGGGGCCGCGACTGGCAGCTGCCCAAGGCGCTCGCGATCCTCGCCGGGCACCGGGAGGCGACGACGCCGGTCGGTGTCGTACGCAACGCGTCCCGGCCCGACGAGTCGAGCCGGGTGACCACCCTGGCCGGTCTCGACCCGGCGACGGTCGACATGATGACGGTCGTGACCGTGGGCAACACGGCGACCCGTGAGATCGCGGGGCGCATGGTCACGCCGCGCGGCTACCGCTGGCAGGAGGAGCCCCGGTGAACCGTGTGGTCCACCCGATCGAGCAGGAGTCGTTCCGGCGGCTGCGCGCCCGCCTGGACACCTCGCACTTCCCCGCGCTGACGCGGGCGGTGGTGGAGCGGGTCATCCACTCGGCCGCCGACCTGGAGTACGCGAGCGATCTCGTCCTGGACGAGGCCGAACTGGTCCGGGCGCACGCCGCGCTGCACGACGGGGCGCCGGTGGTCGTGGACGTGGAGATGGTGGCCGCCGGGATCACCCGGCGCGAGACCGTCTGCCGGCTGAAGGACGCCAGGTCCGGCCCCGGGATGACGCGTTCGGCGCATGCGATCCGGCTGGCGTACGAGGACGTGGGCCCCGGAGCGATCTGGGTGATCGGCTGTGCGCCGACCGCCCTGGAGGAGCTGCTGACCCTGGACGCCTCCCCCGCGCTCGTCATCGGTCTGCCCGTCGGCTTCGTCGGCGCGGCCGAGTCCAAGGCCGCACTGCGCGAGAGCGGGCTGCCCGCCGTGAGCAACGTGTCCGAGAAGGGCGGCTCGGCGGTCGCCGCCGCCGCGCTCAACGCCTTGCTGTACCACCCCACTTCGAAGGAGACCCTGTGACCACCCCGCCGCCCGCCCTGCTCATCGCCGGCCATGGCACCCGGGACGAGGCCGGAGCCGAGGCGTTCCGCGACTTCGTACGGGAGCTGGGCCACCGCCACCCCGAACTGCCCGTCGCCGGCGGCTTCATCGAGCTGTCGCCGCCGCCGATGGGCGAGGCCGTGGCCGAGCTGGTGGAGCGGGGGGTGCGCCGGTTCGCCGCCGTGCCGCTGATGCTGGTGTCCGCCGGGCACGCCAAGGGCGACATCCCGGCGGCGCTGGCCCGCGAGAAGGAGCGGCACCCGGGGATCTCGTACACCTACGGCCGTCCGCTCGGCCCTCACCCGGCGCTGCTGTCGGTGCTGGAGCGGCGGCTCGACGAGGCGCTGGGCGGCTCGGCCCGCTCTCCCGAGGACCGGGCCGAGGTGACCGTGCTGCTGGTCGGCCGGGGCTCCACCGACCCCGACGCCAACGCCGAGGTGCACAAGGCGGCGCGGCTGCTGTGGGAGGGGCGCGGGTACGCGGGCGTGGAGACGGCGTTCGTGTCGCTGGCGGCGCCGGACGTGCCGAGCGGCCTCGACCGGTGCGCGAGGCTGGGCGCCGAGCGGATCGTCGTGCTGCCGTACTTCCTGTTCACGGGCATCCTGCCGGACCGGGTGCGGCAGCAGGCCGAGGGCTGGGCGGCGGCGCACCCGGACGTCGAGGTGCGCTCGGCGGATGTCATCGGGCCGGAGCCGGAGCTGCTCGATCTGGTGATGGAGCGGTACCGGGAGGCGGTGCGGGGCGATCTGCGGATGAACTGCGACTCGTGTGTGTACCGGATCGCGCTGCCGGGCTTCGAGGACAAGGTGGGGCTGCCGCAGCAGCCGCACTTCCACCCCGACGACGACGGCCACGACCATGGTCATGGGCATCACCACCACCACGGTGGGCACACCCACTCCCATGCACACTGAACACGACGGCGGCCCACATGATCTGCGGCACCACGGGGACGCCGAGGTCCGGGACGACGGGGCGGCGCTGACCGACCTCGCGGTGAACGTGCGCGCGGACACGCCTCCGGCGTGGCTGCGCGAGGTGATCGCCGGGTCGCTGGACGGGCTCGCGGCGTACCCCGACGGGCGGGCCGCCCGCGCGGCGGTGGCGGCGCGGCACGGCCTGCCCGTCGAGCGGGTGCTGCTCACGGCGGGCGCGGCCGAGGCGTTCGTCCTGCTCGCACGGGCCCTGAAGGTGCGTCAACCGGTGGTGGTGCACCCGCAGTTCACCGAGCCGGAGGCGGCGCTGCGGGACGCCGGGTATGCGGTGGGCCGGGTCCTGCTGCGGCAGCGGGACGACTTCCGTCTGGATCCGTCGCTGGTGCCGGAGGACGCGGACCTGGTGGTGATCGGCAATCCGACGAACCCGACGTCGGTGCTGCACCCGGCGGCCTCGATCGTCGAACTGGCCCGTCCCGGGCGCACCTTGGTGGTCGACGAGGCGTTCATGGACGCGGTGCCCGGGGAGCGGGAGGCGCTGGCGGGCCGCACGGACGTGCCCGGTCTGGTGGTCCTGCGCAGCCTCACCAAGACCTGGGGACTGGCGGGCCTGCGCATCGGCTATGTCCTGGCCGACCCGGGAACGATCGCCGAGCTGGAACAGACGCAGCCGCTGTGGCCGGTGTCCACGCCCGCGCTCGCGGCGGCCGAGGCGTGTGTGTCCCCCCGGGCGCTGGCGGAGGCGGCGCACGCGGCGCACCGGGTGGCGGCGGACCGGGCCCATCTGGTGGCGGGGCTGCGGGAGTTCGGGCCCGACGGACTGCAGGTGGTCGAGCCGGCCGAGGGCCCGTTCGTGCTGATCCGTCTGGCGCGGGCGGCGGCCGTGCGCCGCCATCTGCGGGACCTGGGCTTCGCGGTGCGACGCGGGGACACGTTCCCGGGCCTGAACGAGGAGTGGCTACGGCTGGCGGTACGGGACCGCACGACGGTGAACCGCTTCGTGCAGGCCCTGGACCGTGCGGTGACACTGGCGGGGCGGTGACACTGGCGGGGCCCTGGTCCGGCGCCGGACCTGCCGGCGCCGGCACCGGGTCAGCCGCGTCGGCGGCGTGCCAGGCCCACCGCTCCCCCGCCCGCCACGAGCAGGACGACCGCGCCGCCCAGGACGTACGGGGTCACCGTGCTCGCTCCGGTCTCCGCGAGCCCGGACTTCTTCACGGGCGCCCCCTGCGGCTTCAGGTCCTCGGCGGGGTGGGTGCCGGAGTCGGTGGGGGCCGCCGATGCGCCGCCGTCCGCGGTCGGGGCCGCGGGGGCGCCGCCGTCCGTGGCAGGGGCCCCGGGCGCATCACAGGTGACACCGCCCAGCATCATGGTGCCCTGCACCTCCGCCACGTTCAGCTTCAGCGGGTTCACGGTCACCGTCAGCCGCAGCGCGGCGGCCGCCGCCGTCCGTGAGGTCGTGCTGGTCGGCGCCACCTCCAGCCGGACCTCTCCGACACCGGGGACCTTCACGTCCGAGGGGCCGCCCGCCGTCACCTTCACCTTGCGGCCGAGCACCGTCACCGCGCCCAGGAGGTTCGCGGTGGCGACCGGCTTCTTCCCGGCCTCGCACACGGCCTTCGAGGTGACGCCGTCGACCTCGATCAGGGACAGCAGGGGCAGGCCGGGCACATGGACCCGGGCGTGCGCGAGACGGGTGGAGCCCTCCGCCCTGGCCACGGTCACCGTGGCGTTCGCCGTGGCGACGTCGGCGGTGAGCACATTGAACGGTTGTCCGCCGTCCACGCCGTCGAGCCGGGCCGACAGGGCGGTGCGGTCCGCGCTGGCCGGCGCCTCCACGGCGTTGAGGGAGACGGTGAGCGGGACGTTCACCGTCTTGTTGACCAGGGACACCTCCAGTCCGGTGCGCAGGACGGCCGCGCTCGCCCTCCCGTGGTTCTCGGTGGCGGCAGCGGAACCGGCGCCGACGAGCACGGTGGGACCGGCGGCCAGGGCGGTGGTCAGTGCGACGGTGGCCAGTCGGCGGGCGGGCAGGCGGGAAGTGGTGCCGTTCACGGGTGGGACCCCCAGGTAAGTCAGGTTTGGGACCCGGAAAGAATCGCGGCACCGCGAGCACATCGTCAGCAATACGAGACGACTTCACCCCATCGTGGATGTTTCGCGCGTTTTTTCGAAAACGACGACACGTCTGTTCACCCGCGCCTCCCGGGCATCCCCCACACCGGGGGCGCGAGGGGGCGCGCACGGTCGCCGGCGCCCAGCCCCGCTCAGACCCCCTGGCCCCCTAGGCCCCCTAGGCCCCCTAGCCGACGATCCGCCCGTTCAGCACCACGCGCCGCGGCGCCGCCAGCACCCGGACGTCCGCGCGGGGGTCCGCCTCGTACACCACGAGGTCCGCCGCCGCCCCTTCCTCCAGGCCGGGCCGGCCCAGCCAGCGCCGGGCGCCCCACGCGGTCGCGGACAGCGCGGCCACCGGCGGGATGCCCGCCGTCACCAGCTCGGCCACCTCGCCGGCCACCAGACCGTGCGCCAGCGAACCGCCCGCGTCGGTGCCGGCGTACACGGGGATCCCGGCGTCGTAGGCGGCGCGCACGGTGTCGTAGCGCCGCTCGTGGAGCTGCCGCATATGGGCCGACCAGCGCGGGAACTTGCTCTCCCCGCCCCGGGCGAGCTGCGGGAAGGTCGCGATGTTCACCAGGGTCGGGACGATCGCGACGCCCCGCTCCGCGAACAGCGGGATCGTCTCCTCGGTGAGGCCCGTCGCGTGCTCGATGCAGTCGATGCCCGCCTCGACCAGATCGCGCAGCGAGTCCTCCGCGAAACAGTGCGCGGTGACCCGCGCCCCCAGCCGGTGCGCCTCCGCGATCGCCGCCCGGACCGCCTCGCGCGGCCAGCAGGCGGTCAGGTCCCCGGCGTCCCGGTCGATCCAGTCGCCGACGAGCTTGACCCAGCCGTCACCGCGCCGGGCCTCCTGGGCGACATAGGCGACCAGGTCCTCGGGCTCGATCTCCCAGGCGTAGTTGCGGATGTAGCGGCGGGTGCGCGCGATGTGCCGGCCGGCCCGGATGATCTTCGGCAGGTCCTCGCGGTCGTCGATCCAGCGGGTGTCCGACGGGGACCCCGCGTCCCGGATCAGCAGGGTGCCGGCGTCCCGGTCGGTCAGCGCCTGCTTCTCGGCGACGTCCTCGGAGACCGGCCCATGGGTGTCGAGGCCGACATGGCAGTGCGCGTCGACGAGACCGGGCAGCGCCCAGCCCTCGACGGTACGGACGTCCCGGGCCCCGGACGGCCGGTCGTAGGAGACCCGGCCGTCGATCACCCACAGCTCGTCCCGGACCTCCTCCGGCCCGACGAGCACCCGCCCCTTCACGTGCAGTACCGCGTGATCGCTCATGTACCGCACCCTAGTCCGCCCGTCAGGCCTTCCCACCGGCCCGGTCGGAGATCCCCCGGCCGGAGATCCCTTCCTCCACCTCGGCCATCGCGGGGTCGAGCAGCCGGGCCAGGAAGTGGCGGGTGCGCTCGTGCCGGGGGGCGCCGATGACCTGGTCCGGGGTGCCGTCCTCGACGACCACACCGCCGTCCATGAACACGACCCGGTCGGCGACCTCCCGGGCGAAGGACATCTCGTGGGTGACGACCATCATCGTCATGCCCTCGTGCGCGAGCATCCGCATCACGGCGAGCACGTCGCCCACCAGCTCGGGGTCGAGCGCGGAGGTCGGCTCGTCGAAGAGCATCACCTCGGGGCCCATGGCGAGCGCGCGGGCGATCGCCACGCGCTGCTGCTGGCCGCCGGAGAGGGAGGAGGGGTAGGCGTCCGCCTTCTCGGCGAGGCCCACGCGCCGCAGGTTCTCGGCGGCGATCCGCGCGGCCTGCGCCTTGTCCCGCTTGAGGACGCGGCGCTGCGGCAGGGCGAGGTTCTCGGTCACCGTGAGGTGCGGGAACAGGTTGAACTGCTGGAACACCATGCCGATGCGGCGGCGTGCGGCGTCGATGTCCACGTCGGGGTCGGTCAGCTCGGTGCCCCCGACGAAGACCTGCCCCCGCGTGGGCTCCTCCAGGAGGTTCACACAGCGCAGCAGGGTGGACTTGCCGGAGCCGGACGGGCCGATGACGCAGACCACCTCGCCCTGGCCGATCTCCAGGTCGATGCCGCGCAGCACCTCGTTGTCGCCGAAGGACTTGTACAGGTCCTGGATCCGGATCTCTGGGGTAGGGCTCACTTCACGGCCTCCTGGGCCTTGGCCTCCATACGGCGTACGACGAAGCCGAGCGGGATCGTGACCAGCAGGTAGCACAGGCCGGCCACCAGGATCGGGGTGGAGTTGGCGGTCTGGCTGGCCAGGTCGCGGCCGAACTTGGACAGTTCGCGCTCCTCCAGGGTGACGCCGAGGAACAGCACCAGCGAGGAGTCCTTGAAGAGCAGGACCAGCTCGTTGGTCAGCGGCGGCAGGATGATCCGGAACGCCTGGGGAATGATGATCGAGACCATGGCCCGGGCGGGCGAGAAGCCCAGCGAACGGGCCGCCTCCATCTGCCCCTTGGGCACCGCCTGGATGCCCGCGCGGATGGTCTCCGCCATATAGGCCGCCGACACCAGGCCGAGCGCGAGGGCCACCTTGCCGTAGGTGCCGCCGACGATCTCCGTTCCGGGGAAGGCCAGCGGCACGGCGACACCCACGAAGATGAAGATCAACAGGGCGGGCAGACCGCGGAAGATCTCGATGTAGATGCCGGCGACCCACCGGTAGGGACCCACGGACGACAGCCGCATGAGCGCGATGACCATGCCGAGCACCAGGCCGACGACGAAGCCGGACAGGGTGTAGAGCACGGTGTTCTTCAACGCCAGCGTGATGACGTCGGGGAACATCTGCTTCGCGATGTCCGCCTGCGCGAACTGGTTCTGCAGCCGCCCCCAGTCCGCCGAGACCGCCAGAGCGATCACGGCGGCGACGAAGACGGTGTACTGCAGGCCGCGCGAGAGCCTGCGCTTCTGGCGCCGGCCCAGGCCCGTCCTGCGCGGCGCGACGGTCGGGACGGCCGTGTCCGTGGTGTCGCTCATGAGGCCGACGGCGAGGCGGCGGACGGGGTGTACGGGCCGATCCACTGCTCGTACAGCTTCTTGTACGTGCCGTCGGCCTTGGCGTCGGCGATCGCCTTGTTCACGGCGGCGAGGAGCTTCTTGTTGCCCTTCTTCACCGTGAAGCCGTACTGCTCACCGGTGTTGAGGTTGTCGACCACCTTGAAGGCGTCCGCGTTGGCCTTGTCCTTGAGCCAGCCCTGGACGACCGGGTAGTCGATGATGACGGCCTGTACCTGGCCGGTGCGCAGACCGTTGATGACGGCGTCGGAGGACTCGAAGGAGATGGGGTCGAAGCCCTGCTTCCTGGCGTAGTCCTCACCCGTGGTCTGGGCCTGGGTGCCGAGCTTCTTGCCCTTGGCCTTCAGGTCGGCCAGCGAGCTGATGCCGCTCTTCTTGTCGACCAGGACTGCCTGGGTGGCGTCGAAGTACGGGTCGGAGAAGTCGACGTTCTTCTTGCGCTCGGCGGTGATGGTCATACCGGCCGCGGCCAGGTCGCACTCGCCGGAGTTGAGGAACGCGCCGGTCTTGAAGTTCTCGAAGGGCGTGTCGAGGATCTGCTGCTTCACCCCGAGGTCCTTGGCGACCAGGTCGATCAGCGAGACGTCGAAGCCCTGCACCTTGCCGTTGATCTCCGACTGGAAGGGCGGGTACGGCAGGTGCGTGCAGGTGGTGATCTGACCCGCCTTGACGAGGTCGACCCCGCCGGCGGCCGACTTGCCTGCGCCGCCGCTGCCGCTCGAGGTGCAGCCGGCCACGAGCACGGCGCCGGCCGTCGCGGTGATGGCGGCCAGGAAGCGGGCCCGGCGCCCGGGGAGCGTCTTCACGGGGGACCTCTCTGAGGGGGTGTGGGGTGATGTGCGGGTTCCGATTATAAGGAGAAGTTTGGGTCTCTCAAATTAAAGCGATGGTTCCAGGGTCGTTCGACCTAAGAACCAACCAGCCGAAAGGGTGAAAGACCCGCCGGTACGCTCGACTCGTCCACTCCGCGATCTACCCCGTGATCCCTCTGGTGATCCACACCGCGATCCACCCGTGACCGAAGAGAGCACCGCCGTGACGCACCCCTTCCTGGACCTCCCTCCGCTGAGCGCCGACCGCTTCGCCTCGATCGAGGACCGTGTGGCACGGCTCATGTCCACCGAGCAGAACGTCGTGATCATGCAGGGCGAGGCACTGCTGCCGCTGGAGGGCGCGATCCGCGGATGCGCCGGTCCCGGCACCACGGCGCTGAACGTGATCACCGGCCCCTACGGGCAGACCTTCGGCAACTGGCTGCGGGACTGCGGGGCGACCGTGCACGACCTGGCCGTGCCGTTCCACACGGCGGTCACGGCGGCGCAGGTCCGGGACGCCCTCGCCGAGCACCCGGAGATCGACTTCGTGTCGCTGGTGCACGCGGAGGCGGCCACCGGCAACACCAACCCGGTCGAGGAGATCGGCGCGGTGGTGCGGGAGCACGGCGCACTGTTCTATCTGGACGCCGTCGCGTCCATCGGCGCGGAGCCGGTGCTGCCGGACGCCTGGGGCGTGGACCTGTGCGTCATCGGGGCGCAGAAGGCCATGGGCGGGCCCGCCGGAGTCTCGGCGGTGTCGGTGAGCGAGCGGGCGTGGGCCCGGATGGCGGCGAACCCGGGGGCACCGCGCCGCTCGTATCTGTCGCTCCTGGACTGGAAGGAGCGCTGGATCGACGGCGGCCGCACCGCGCTGCTGCACGCGCCCGCCCAGCTGGAGATGCTGGCCCTGGAGGCGTGCGTCGAGCGGATCGAGACGGAGGGTCTGGACGCCGTGACGGCCCGGCACCGGTCCGCCGCCACGGCCACCCGGGCCGGCGCGCTGGCGCTGGGCGGGGGCCTGGAGCCGTTCGTGCACCAGGACGCGGAGGCGGCGCCGGTCGCCACGACGCTGCGGACCCCGTCCGGGGTGGTGGCGTCGGAGCTGGTCGCCGCGGCACTCAGGGCGGAGCCCGCGCTACCACTGGCCGCGGGCGGGGGCGCGCTGGCGAAGGAGATGATCCGGGTCAACCACTACGGGGCCGACGCGACGCCCGAGGTCGTCCGGGCGAGCCTGGCCGCACTGGGGGCCGCGCTGCGCGAGTCCGGGGCCGCGGTGGACCTGGCGGCGGCCCGGCAGGCGGCGGCCGAGGCCTGGCCGCAGGACTGACGACGGACGGCACGCCTCCCGTATCCACCTCCGTTCCGTGCCCCCTCCCCGAGCGAGGGGGCACGGAACGGAGGCGCGTTTTCCCGAGTATGTCGCCTCCCCCGGACGACGCGAACCGAATAGGCATTGCACCCGGAATCCTTACGCGCAATTATCGAATTCACGCGAAGATAGAACCCAGCATTCTTCTGCCCGCTCTTCCCGAACCTAAACGCGAAGATTCTGCGAACGCAGAGCGGCACAATTCGAGCAGATCCCGTGATGATTACATGGGTGTGACCGACTCCACATGCCACCCTTTTCGTCCCGGTATTTTCCGAACATACCGGGCAAAAACACCCTCGATCTCGCACGCCCGCACGCGCCCGCGTGATAACACATGCGCCTCCCGTCCGTAACCGCATTCGGCGATGCAATTTTCCATTTCACTGGGTAAGTTCCAACGGCATGACCGCCGCACAAGCAGCCCTGAAAGCGGAATTTCTGGAAAAGCCGGAGGAGCCCCGGATCGACCGTCCGGAGGTGGCGGACGGGGCCGCGCTCTGGCGCATCGCCAGGGACTCCGGACAACTCGACCTGAACTCCTCCTACAGCTATCTGCTGTGGTGCCGTGACTTCGCCGGCACCTCGGCCGTGGCACGCAGCGGCCCCGACGGCCGCCCGGTCGGCTTCGTCACCGCCTACCTCCGGCCCGACCGCCCGCGCACCCTTCTGGTGTGGCAGGTGGCGGTGGACGCCGGCCAGCGCGGGCGCGGACTCGCGGCACGGCTGCTGGACGGGCTGACGGAACGGGTCGCGGCCGAGCACGGGGTCACCGCGATCGAGACGACGATCACCCCGGGCAACACCGCCTCCGAGCGCCTGTTCAGCTCGTACGCCCGGCGCCACGGGGCGGCCGTCGAGACGGAGGTCCTCTTCGAGAGGGGCCAGTTCCCCGACGGACCCCACGACCCCGAGGTGCTCTACCGCATCGGTCCCCTCTCCGTCTGACTCCGTCACGATCCCGGACCGCCCACCGGTGCCCCGGGCCCTGTACTCCGCACACCCCACTCCCCGGACACACTCCCTCCCCCCCCACGCACGAGGAGCGATTTCGCCGTGACCATCACCCAGCCGGACCTCAGTGTCTTCGAGACTCTCGAGTCGGAGGTGCGCAGCTACTGCCGCGGCTGGCCCACCGTCTTCGACCGCGCGCAGGGCAGCCGTATGTACGACGAGGACGGCCGCGAGTACCTGGACTTCTTCGCCGGCGCGGGCTCCCTCAATTACGGCCACAACAACCCCGTCCTCAAACGGGCGTTGATCGACTACCTGGAGCGGGACGGCGTCACCCACGGTCTGGACATGTCCACCGTCGCCAAACGGTCGTTCCTCCAGACGTTCCAGGACCTCGTGCTGCGCCCCCGCGATCTGCCGTACAAGGTCATGTTCCCGGGGCCCACGGGCACCAACGCGGTCGAGTCCGCCCTCAAACTGGCCCGGAAGGTGAAGGGGCGCGAGGCCATCGTGTCCTTCACCAACGCCTTCCACGGGATGTCCCTGGGCTCCCTGGCCGTCACCGGCAACGCCTTCAAGCGCGCCGGGGCCGGGATCCCGCTGGTGCACGGGACCCCCATGCCCTTCGACCACTACCTGGACGGCAGGGTCCCGGACTTCCTGTGGTTCGAGCGGCTGCTGGAGGACCAGGGCTCGGGGCTCAACCGCCCGGCCGCCGTGATCGTCGAGACCGTGCAGGGCGAGGGCGGCATCAACGTGGCCCGGCCCGAGTGGCTGCGGGGGCTCGCCGATCTGTGCGCACGCCGGGACATGCTGCTGATCGTCGACGACATCCAGATGGGCTGCGGCCGTACCGGCGCCTTCTTCTCCTTCGAGGAGGCCGGGATCGTGCCGGACATCGTCACCGTGTCCAAGTCCATCAGCGGCTACGGGCTGCCCATGTCGCTGTGCCTGTTCAAGCCCGAGCTGGACGTCTGGGAGCCGGGCGAGCACAACGGCACGTTCCGCGGGAACAACCCCGCCTTCGTGACGGCCACCGCCACCCTGGAGACGTACTGGGCCGACGGATCCGCCATGGAGAAGCAGACCCGGGCGCGCGGCGAGCAGATCGAGCAGTGGCTGATCTCGATCACCGAGGAGAACCTCGCCGACGTCAAGGAGTACCGCGGGCGCGGGCTGGTGTGGGGCCTGGAGTTCCACGACAAGCAGCGCGCCGGGCGGGTCGCGCACCGCGCCTTCGAGCTCGGGCTGCTCGTGGAGACCTCGGGCCCCGAGAGCGAGGTCGCCAAGCTGCTGCCCGCCCTCACCATCAGCCCGGAGGAACTGGACGAGGGCATGAGCGTCCTCGCCCGCGCCGTCCGGGAAACCGTCTAGCAAGAAGGAAGAACACCACCGTGATCGTCCGCTCGTTCAAGGACATCGAAGGCACCGACCGGCATGTGAAGGCGGCGTCCGGGACCTGGGAGAGCAAGCGCATCGTCCTCGCCAAGGAGCGGGTCGGCTTCTCCGTCCACGAGACGGTCCTGTACGCGGGCACGGAGACGTCGATGTGGTACGCCAACCACGTCGAGGCCGTCGTGTGCGTCGAGGGGGAGGCCGAACTCACCGACCACGAGACCGGGAAGTCGTACTCGATCACTCCCGGCACCATGTACCTCCTCGACGGACACGAGCGGCACACGCTGCGCGTCAAGGAGGACTTCCGCTGCATCTGCGTGTTCAACCCTCCCGTCACCGGACGGGAGGACCACGACGAGAACGGCGTCTACCCGCTGCTGACCGAGGAGGTGTGAAGTGACCGTGACCACCATCACCGATCTGTACCCCAGCCGCGGCACCACCGAGGTGTCCGTCCCCCGTCAGGACCCGGTCCTCTGGGGCTCCCCCGACACGCCCGGCCCGGCCTCGACCACCGACCTCCAGGCGTACGAGCGTGACGGCTTCCTCGCCGTCGACCAGCTGATCACCCCGGACGAGGTTGAGGTCTACCACCGGGAGCTGGAGCGGCTCGTCACCGACCCGGCGATCCGCGCCGACGAGCGGTCGATCGTGGAGCCGAAGTCGAAGGAGATCCGGTCCGTCTTCGAGGTCCACCGGATCAGCGAGGTGTTCGCGCGGCTGGTCCGCGACGAGCGCGTGGTCGGGCGGGCACGGCAGATCCTCGGCTCGGACGTGTACGTCCACCAGTCGCGGATCAACGTCAAGCCGGGCTTCGGCGCCAGCGGCTTCTACTGGCACTCCGACTTCGAGACCTGGCACGCCGAGGACGGTCTGCCGAACATGCGGACGGTGTCCGTCTCGATCGCCCTGACCGAGAACCACGACACCAACGGCGGCCTCATGATCATGCCGGGCTCGCACCGGACGTTCCTGGGGTGCGCCGGGGCCACGCCGAAGGACAACTACAAGAAGTCGCTGCAGATGCAGGACGCGGGCACGCCCTCCGACGAGGCGCTCACCGAGATGGCGGGCCGGTACGGCATCAAGCTGTTCACGGGCAAGGCCGGTTCGACGACCTGGTTCGACTGCAACTGCATGCACGGCTCGGGGGACAACATCACCCCGTTCCCGCGCAGCAACGTCTTCATCGTGTTCAACAGCGTGGAGAACGCGGCGGTGGAGCCGTTCGCGGCACCGGTGCGACGTCCCGAGTTCATCGGCGCTCGGGACTTCACTCCGGTGCGCTGAACCGATGTCCGCGCCGCTCTGACCGCCGGGCCGGGGCCTCCTCGTGTGGGACGGGAGGCCACGGCCCGGTTCTCATCCGGCCAGCGCCGTCAGCAGCCGGTCGACGTCCTCCGGCGTGTTGTACAGGTGGAAGGCGGCGCGCAGATTGCCCGCGCGGTCGGAGACCTCGATCCCCTTCCCGCTCAACTCGCCCTGCCTCCGGCCGAGTCCCGGTACGGAGACGATCGGGGAGGCCGGCGCGGGGAGCGGCTCATGGCCGAGCGAGCCGAGGCCGGTGCGGAAGCGCTCGGCGAGGGCGAGGTCATGGGCGCGTACGGCGTCCACCCCGAGTTCCTCCAGGAGTTCGAGGGAGCGGCGGGCGCCGGCGTAGGAGAAGAGCGCGGGGCTCTCGTCGAACCGCCGGGCGGAGTGGGCGAGTTCGTCGATCGGGCCGTAGCAGCTGTCCCAGGGATGCTCCCCCGCGACCCAGCCGGCGAACAGCGGGCTGAGGCCGCCGAGGTCCTCCGGGACGACCAGGAAGGCCACGCCCCGCGGGCACAGCAGCCACTTGAAGGCGACGGCGGCGACGTAGTCGTGCGCGCCCGCGTCGAGGTCCAGCCAGCCGGCGGCCTGCGACGCGTCGATGTACGTGCGCGCCCCGTGTTCCCGGGCCGCGGCGCGGATCGCGGGCAGGTCCGCGATCCGGCCATCCGCCGACTGGGCGGCGCTCACGGCGACCAGCGCCGTGCCGGGCCGCACGGCCTCGGCGATCTGCTCCAGGGGCACACTGCGCACCTTCAGATCGCGGCGGACGTGGAAGGGGTTCACCACGGAGCTGAAGTCGCCCTCGGCGGTGAGCACCTCGGCCCCCTCGGGCAGCGAGGCGGCGATCAGGCCGGTGTAGACGGCGACCGAGGCCCCGGCCGCCACCCGGCCGGCGGGGACCCCGGCCAGCCGGGCGAAGGAGGCGCGGGTGGCCTCCACGTCGGCGAACATGTCGGTCGGCTGCCCGGCGGCCGACGACTCCACGGCGGTGTGCATGGCGGCCACCGTGCGGGCGGGCAGCAGCCCGGTGCTCGCGGTGTTCAGATAGGTGTTCTTCGGGGCGAACTCGGTCCGGACGAGGGTCTCGAAGGTCTCCATGGGACCACTCTGCGGCCCAGGGAAGTCACAGTCCATCGCGGATTCCTACGCAGTTCCCCGAAGGAACGCTTATGCGACCGCCGTGACCTGCGTCTTCGCTCAGCTCTGCGGAACCGCGCACCCGTCCGGGCCGCAGGCCTCCGCTCCGCCGTCCTCGATCAGCCGAAGCGGGGAGCGCTCGCCCCAGGCCTGGGTGAGCGCCTGGGCGAAGAGCTCGGTGGGCTGGGCACCGGAGACGCCGTACTTGCGGTCCAGGACGAAGAACGGCACACCGTTCGCGCCCAGCTCGGCGGCCTCGCGCTCGTCGGCGCGCACGTCGTCCGCGTAGGCGGTGGGGTCGGCGAGCACCCGGTGGACGTCCTCGGTGTCGAGTCCGGCCTCCAAGGCCAGCTCCACCAGCCGCTCGTCGCCCTCGGAGAAGACGGAGCGCTCCTCGGCGAAGTTCGCCCGGTACAGGATCTGGATCAGCTCGTCCTGCCGGCCCCGCTCCTTGGCGAGGTGCAGCAGCCGGTGCATGTCGAAGGTGTTGCCGTGGTCACGGCCGGTGGTGCGGTACTCAAGGCCCTCGGCGGCGGCCTGCGCGCCCAGGTTGTCCTCGCCGGCCTGCGCCTGCGCCTGGCTCATGCCGTACTTCTTGGACAGCATCGTGAGAACCGGCTGGACGTCGTCCTTGGCGCGGTGCGGATCCAGTTCGAAGGAACGGTGCACCACCTCGACCTCGTCGCGGTGGGGGAAGGCCTGGAGCGCCTTCTCGAAGCGGGCTTTTCCGACATAACACCAGGGGCAAGCGATGTCGGACCAGATCTCCACGCGCATGTCTTCGGCTTCTCTCCAGGTCGTACGGCCGCGGAGACCTCCCCCGCGAACGTAAGTGAACGTTCAAGCGTCCACTTTCATTCCCCTGGCACGGCGTAGCGGAGGAACAGGTGGTGGTCGCCCTCGGCGGGCGGGTTCTCCGGGTCGGGGAGCCAGCCGTGGCGGGCGTAGAAGGCCTGGGCGCGCCGGTTGTCCACGTGCACGTCGAGGACGGCCGTGCGCCTGCCGTCCGCCTGCCACGCCTCGACGCAGGCCGCGTGCAGTTCACTGCCGATGCCCCGGCGCCAGTGGTCGGGGTCGACATGGAACTGGAAGAGCTTGACGGTCCGCGCGGGAGAGCCCTCCGGGATGCGGAAGGAGGCGACGGCGACGATACGGCCCTGTTCCACGGAGCACAGCACCTGGCCGTCCGTCCGCCGGACGGCGCTCAGCCAGGCCGCGGGCCAGTCGATGCCGTCCTGCGGCAGTCCGTCCGGGTAGTACGTCGCCCGGGCCCGTGCGTGCAGTGCGGCGACGGCCTGCGTGTCGGCGGACAGCGCGGTACGGATCACCCGGCGTCCGGTCACACGGTCTTCGATCATGCAACGGAGGACGTGCCGCGGCCGGGGAAGGTTCCACGCCGGGTCACCGTCCACCGGCCGGCCCACCCTCGAGGGGCGCGGCGCGTCATCAACCGTCCCGCAGGCTCTCCGGCCAGGAGTCCCGGTATTCCAGGTGGTCGAAGGTGACCACGCACCCCTCCCCCACCGGCGACTGCGTCATGAAACCCACCAGGGCCGCACCCGTCTCCTTCTCCTCCGCCAGGGTGAACAGCCTGACGAACGTCCACCGCCGCCCGTCCCGGGAGGCGTGGAAGGCGAACGCCCGGCCCGTGCGGCTGACCCGGAGCCACACCGAACTGCCCTCCACGGTGAAGGAGTTCGCGTCGTCGGAGTGGCCTCGCGTCACCACGGTGCAGACCGTGGGCACGTCCGGCGAGTACTCCAGGCACAGCTTGGCCCACGCCCGTTCCCGCACATGCACATAGAGGACGCCCGCGTCGAAGGACGCGTTGAAGCCGACGGTGACCCGGGCGATCAGCTGGAAGTCGCCCTCGGGCGCGCCGAGCAGCCGGGGCGCGTCCGAGGCCGGGTCCAGTCCCTCACCGGTGGGCGGAACGAAACGATCCTGCCGGGCCCCCGCCCAGCCGGTGAGGACCCCGTCCTCGTAGGACCAGTTGCCACTGGGCCCATAGGTGCGCAGCAGGAAGGGGAGTTCGGGAAGTTCGAGGTCCATGGGCGGAAGTCTCCCAGGTCCTGACGGGGAGCTCGTCCTTTCGGGAAGGCGGGGCGCCACGCGGAGGACCGCGCACGCCCCACCCGTCCGAGACCGGTCAGCGCTCCAGCCGCCCGTCGAACCGCCGGGGCAGCCCCAGCGGGTTGTCGTCCCGCAGCTCCGGCGGAAGCAGCGCCTCGGGGGCGCCCTGGTACGCGACCGGCCGCATCCAGCGCTCGATCGCCGTGCCGCCGACCGAGGTGGAGGTGGAGGTCGTCGCGGGGTAGGGGCCGCCGTGGTGCTGGGCGGGCGCCACCGCCACCCCGGTGGGCCAGCCGTTCACCAGGACACGGCCCGCGAGCGGGGTCAGCTCCGCGAGGATCTCCGCGCCGCGTCCCTCACCGGCGGCCTCCTGCGTGGACAGATGCACGGTCGCCGTGAGGTTGCCGGGCAGACGGGACAGCACGGTGTGCGCCTCGGCGTCGTCCTCGTACCGGGCCACCACGGTGACCGGCCCGAAGCACTCCTCCAGCAGCAGGTCGTAGGCGCCCTCGGCGGTCAGCTTCTCGGCCGCCACGGTCAGGAATCCCGGGCTCACCGTGTGCTCGCCGCCCGCGCCCGGCGTCACCGGGGTCTCCACGTCCGGCAGTCCGGCGCGCTCGGCGATGCCGCTGAGGAAGTTGTCCCGCATACGGTGGTCCAGCAGGACTCCGGCCCCGGCGCCGCCGACGGCCTCCGTCAGGGACTTCACCAGCCGGTCGCCCGCCGCGCCCGTGGGGGCGAGGACCAGACCGGGCTTCACACAGAACTGACCGACGCCCAGGGTCATGGAGCCCGCGAGTCCCGCCCCGATCGCCTCGGCGCGCTCGGCGGCCGCCGCCTCGGTGACCAGGACCGGGTTGAGCGACCCCAGTTCGCCGTGGAACGGGATAGGCACGGGGCGCGCGGCCGCCGCGTCGAAGAGCGCCCGGCCGCCGCGCACGGACCCGGTGAACCCGGCCGCCGCCACCAGTGGATGCCCGACCAGCTCGACACCCGCCTCGAAGCCGTGCACGAGCCCGATGGCACCCTCCGGGATGCCGTGCTCGGCGGCGGCCTCGCGCAGGGCCGCCGCGACCTGCTCGGACAGGGCCGGGTGGTCCGGGTGGGCCTTGACGACCACCGGGCAGCCGGCGGCCAGCGCGCTCGCGGTGTCCCCGCCGGCGACCGAGAAGGCGAAGGGGAAGTTGGAGGCGGAGTAGACGGCCACGACGCCGAGGGGGACCTTGTAGCGGCGCAGGTCGGGGATCGGCGGGGTCGCGGTGTCGTCGGGGTGGTTGATGATCACGTCGAGGAAGGCGCCCTCGTCGACGATGTCCGCGAAGGCCCGCAACTGGTAGCAGGTGCGGGCGAGTTCCCCGGTGAGGCGGGTCGGCCCGAGCGCGCTCTCGGCGTCGGCGGTCTCGACGAGCCGGTCCCCCGCGGCCTGCAACCGATCGGCCGCGGTGCGCAGAAAGGCGGCTCGGACCGTGCGGTCGGCGAGGGCTCCTCGTGCGGCGTGGGCCGCGCGGACGGCGGCGTCCACCGCCTCGGCGGTGGCCTCGATCGCAACCTGTTCCCGCTGCTTCCCGGTTCGGGGGTCGACGCTCCAGACTGGTGCTGCTGCCACGGCGGGTCCTCCAGTTGTCATGCCGCAGTTCGTCCGTCAGCCATCAGCGGCGTTCGATATACTGAACGCTGTCTCTGATGATGAATATGCTGCTCGGAGACTATATCTCCGGCTTCCCGTCGAACGAAGGGGTCAAGGGCGATGTCGGCAGGCGAGACAGGCGGCGGAGCACAGGTCAAGTCCGCGGTGCGGACGGTCGAGTTGCTCGAATATTTCGCCGGACGCCCCGGAATGCACTCCCTGGCCGCGGTGCAGGAGGCGGTGGGCTATCCGAAGTCCAGCCTCTACATGCTGCTGCGCACGCTCGTGGAGCTGGGCTGGGTGGAGACGGACGCGACCGGCACGCGCTACGGCATCGGGGTGCGGGCGCTGCTGGTGGGCACGTCGTACATCGACGGCGACGAGGTGGTGGCGGCGGCCCGTCCCACCCTGGACCGGCTGTCGGACGACACGACGGAGACGATCCACCTGGCGCGGCTGGACGGCACGAACGTGGTGTACCTCGCGACCCGCCAGTCGCAGCACTATCTGCGCCCGTTCACCCGGGTCGGCCGCCGGCTGCCCGCCCACTCGACCTCCCTGGGCAAGGCGCTGCTGAGCACCTACCCGGACGAGCAGGTGCGCAAGATGCTCCCCGAGACGCTCCCCGCGCTGACCGAGCACACCATCACGGACCGTGAGAAGCTCATCGAGGAGCTGCACCAGGTCCGTGAGCAGGGCTACGCGGTCGACCGCGAGGAGAACACGCTCGGGCTGCGCTGCTTCGGGGTCGCCATCCCCTATCGCACCCCGGCCCGCGACGCGATCAGCTGCTCGGTGCCCGTGGCCCGGCTGACCCCGGCGCACGAACAGATGATCAAGGACGCTCTGTTCGACGCCCGGGACCGGCTGACGCTGGCGACGCGGAGGCTGTGACATGCGCGGAGGCTGCGACATGGAGGTCGTGCTGCGCGAGGTCCACGACAGCGATCTACCGGTCTTCTATCGGCAGCTGAACGACCCCGTGGCGCTCCGGATGGCCGCGTTCACCCCCGAGGACCCGGCCGACCGGTCCGGCTTCGACGCCCACTGGGCACGGCTGCGGGACTCCGGTGACGTCGATGTGCGCACGGTCCTGGCGGACGGTGACGTGGTGGGCACGGCGGCGGTGTACGGCGAGCCGGGCGAGCGCGAGGTGACGTACTGGATCGACCGCGCCCTGTGGGGCCGGGGCATCGCGACGGCCGCCCTGCGGATGCTGCTGGAGGAGATCCCGGAGCGTCCGCTGTACGCCCGTGCCGCCGCCGACAACGTGGCCTCCGCCCGGGTCCTCGGCAAGTGCGGCTTCGAGGAGACGGCCCGGGCCAGGGGGTACGCCCACGCCCGCGGGGAGGAGATCGAGGAGATCGTCCTCGTTCTGAAGGCGTGAGGACGTGCGGACCGGCCCCTTGTTCCGAAGGGGTGAGGGCCGGTCCCTTGATGAAGTCCCGATGAAAAAACCGGGCGGAAGGGAACGTGCCACCCGATCCTGTTCGTCTTCCGGGCGAGATGAACAAGACGATCAGACGCGCATCCGTCTTCGCGCTGCTCCTCGTGGTCTCTCTGATGCTCAGGGCCACGTGGGTGCAGTTCTACGACGGCAAGGCGCTTGCAGACGACAAGAACAACCGGCGGAACGCGATCCAGACCTACGCGGGGCCGCTCGGAAACATCATCGTGGGCGGCCGGTCGGTCACGGGCTCGACGCGGACCCACGGCAGTGACCTCGCGTACCGACGCACCTACACGGACGGCAAGCTGTACGCGGCGGTGACGGGCTATGCCTCGCAGAGTTACGCGCCGACCCAGCTGGAGGGCATCTACCAGGACGTGCTCAACGGCACGGACACCCGCCTCAAGACCGTCCTGGACACGGTCACCGACAAACGGGCCGACCCGGGCAACGTGGTGACGACCATCGACCCAGACGTCCAGAAAGCGGCCTACCGGACGCTGGGCGACAAGAAGGGCGCGGCCGTCGCGATCGACCCCGCCACCGGCCGGCTCCTCGCGGTCGTGTCGACCCCGTCCTACGACCCGTCCTCGCTCACCGACGCCAACACCGCCGGAGCGGCCTGGAAGCAGCTGACCAGCGACCCGGACAAGCCCCTCACCAACCGTGCGCTGCGCCAGCCGCTGCCGCCGGGCTCGACGTTCAAGCTGGTCGTCGCGGCGGCCGCGCTGGAGGACGGGCTGTACTCCTCGGTGGACCAGAGGACGGACAGCCCGAACCCCTACCGGCTGCCGGGTTCGACCCACCCCCTGGCGAACGAGAACCCCGCCGCCCCGTGTGCCGACGCCTCGATCCAGGTCGCCCTGCGCTACTCGTGCAACAACGTCTTCGGCAAGATGGCCGTCGACCTCGGCCAGGACAAGGTCCGCGCGATGGCCGACAAGTTCGGCTTCGACGACGACCAGCAGGACGTGCCGGTGCGGGCGTATCCGAGCGTGTACCCCAAGGGCATGGACCAGGCGCAGACAGCCCTGTCGGGCATCGGGCAGTTCGATGTCACGGCCACCCCGTTGCAGATGGCCATGGTGTCGGCGGCGATAGCCAACGATGGAAAGCTGGTCTCGCCGCACCTGGTCGCGCAGATCACCGACAGCAGTGACGATGCGCTCAAGAACTACGACGACGACCCGGGGAACCGGCGGATCATCAGCTCGTCGACCGCCAGGCAGCTGCAGTCCGCGATGCAGACGGTCGTCGAGCAGGGCACCGGCACGAACGCCCGGATCCCGGGCGCGACGGTGGGCGGCAAGACGGGTACGGCCCAGCATGGCGAGAACAACAGCAAGACGCCGTACGCCTGGTTCACGTCGTACGCCAAGTCCGACACGAACGGCAAGGAGGTCGCCGTCGCGGTGCTGGTCGAGCAGTCGGACGCGGCCCGCTCGGAGGTCAGCGGCAACGGGCTGGCGGCGCCGGTCGCCAGGGCCATGATGCAGGCGGCGCTCAAGAAGTAGGACTCCGGTGGGACGGTCCCGGCCGGGGGCCGTCCCACCCGTCTCACCTGACACCCAGCAGCTGCTCCACCGGATCGATCGCGAAGTACACGAGGAACAGCGCCGACACTCCCCACAGCAGCCAGTTGACCTCCTTGGCCTTGCCGAGGACCGTCTTGACGACGACGTACGACAGGAACCCGGCACCGATGCCGTCGGTGATCGAGTACGTGAACGGCATGGCGGCGATGGTCAGGAAGGCCGGGACGGCGATCTCGTACCGGTCCCAGTCGATGTGCTTGACGTGCGTCATCATCAGAAAGCCCACGGCGATCAGGGCGGGTGCCGCCGCCTGGAGCGGCACGATCGTCAGCAGCGGGGTGAGGAAGAGCGCGAGCCCGAAGAGGCCGCCGGTGATCAGATTGGCGAAGCCGGTGCGGGCGCCCTCGCCGACGCCGGCGGCGGACTCGATGTAGGCGGTGTTGGACGAGCCGGAGGCGACACCGCCGGCCACCGCGGCGGCGCCGTCGATGAACAGGACCCGGCCGATGCCCGGGACCGTGCCGTTCTCGTCGAGCAGCCCCGCCTCCGCGCTGATGCCGACGATGGTGCCCATCGCGTCGAAGAAGTCCGACAGGATCAGGGTGAAGACCAGCAGGACGACGGTGAGCGCCCCGGCCTTCCCGAAGGCGCCGAACAGGCTGAAGTGACCGAGGAGCCCGAAGTCGGGAGTGGCCACGATCGTGTCGGGCACCTTCGGGGTGGTCAGGCCCCAGCTCTTGATGTCCGCCGCGGAGTCGATGACGACGGCGACGACCGTCATGGTCACGATGCTGATCAGGATCGCGCCCTTGACCTTGCGGGCGAGCAGGGCGATGGTCAGCAGCACACCGAGGCAGAACACCAGCACGGGCCAGCCGGTCAGCCGTCCGACGGCACCCAGCTGCACCGGCACCGTGGTGTCGGCGGCGTCCGGGATACGGCTGACGAACCCGGCGTCCACGAAGCCGATGAAGGCGATGAAGAGGCCGATGCCGACACCGATGGCCTGTTTGAGCTGCTGGGGGATCGCGTTCATGATCGCCTCCCGGAGCCCGGTGACGACCAGCACACAGATCAGCACACCCTCGATGACCACCAGGCCCATGGCGTCGGGCCAGCTCATCAGCGGGGCGATCTGGAAGGCGACGACGGCGTTGAGACCGAGGCCGGCGGCGATGGCGAGCGGCAGATTGCCGCCGACGCCCATGATGACGGTCATCACACAGGCGACCAGGGCGGTCGCGGTGACCAGTTGGCCCGCGTCCAGATGGTGCCCGAACTTGTCCTTGCCGCTCCCGAGGATGATCGGGTTCAGCACGAGTATGTAGGCCATGGTGAAGAACGTGGCGAAGCCGCCGCGTATCTCACGGCCGAAGGTGGAGCCCCGTTCCGAGATTCTGAAGAACCGGTCGACAGCGTTCCCTTCGGGGGGCGCTGCGTTCGACTGTTCGGCCACCTGCTGTCCGTCGGACATGACGACACTCCTCGTTGCCTGGTGAACCGGTGCGGATGTTGGCTGGATTGTTCCCTCGGAGCATCGGTTTCAGGTTTTCGGCGTGTTACGGAATCGACGCGGGTGGCCGGGCGATCCCTCAGCCTCGGCCGGAGAGCAAGAACGCCCCCGCCGGTGAGCGGCGGGGGCGTTCGCCGAGGCGAGCCGGAGAACTAGCTGACGAAGTACGTCGGGTTCGGCAGCTTGTACGTGCGGTCGGCGTGGCCCCCGTCGAGGTCCGAGTACTGGTCGCCGAAGTTGGCGATGATGTCGTACCCGAGGTCCTCGATGTGCCCGCGCGTGCCGGACTTGTACTGGACGGTCGTGCACTTCCAGCTGCCCGGGGCGGCGCAGTCCTTCAGGTACGACGGCGGGTTGGCCGCGTCCTTGAGGAACATGTGGGCGGCGTCGAGGTTGACGTCGGCGCCGACCTTCTTCAGGTTCTCGACCGCGGCGGAGCGCTGGGCCTCCGTCAGACCCGAGTTGTAGAAGACCTCGACGCCCTTGGACTCGGCGTACCGGACGAGTTCCGGGGTGCCGGGGACGGCCGGGCGGTCGGCCTTGCCCACGTACGCGGCCCAGGTGGCCGAGTTGTACGTGTAGTTGGTCTTCTTCTCGTAGTCGAGGCTGAGCAGCAGCGTGTCGTCGATGTCGAACACGACCGCGGGCTTCTCGCCGTGGCGGTGCGCCTTGCGGGCCGCCCTGTCGATGTAGCGCTCCGCGGACGACTCGATGTGCGCCAGGTCCTTGGCGTACGGGCTGTCGGCGGACGCCTGGTAGACGCCGTTGCTGTCGAGCGTGGCCCCGTAGTAGGTGTCGATGTCCTTGACCAGGAGCCCGATGTTGTACGGCTCGTGGGTGGAGTTCGCCGTCGACTGACCGGCGGTGGCCGCGCCGGCACCGTACAGGGCCCCGCCGGCGACGGCACAGGCGGCAACGAGGGCCGCGATGCGAAGTGACTTATGCATGACAGGAGTTCTACGCGCGTCATCCCTACGAGCGCGAGGTCCGTTGCGCGATCGATACCTTCCGTGAGGGGTATTCACCCCGCGTACGGATCGGGCACGTTGCCGGGCCGCGCCAGGAACGCGAAGTCGCATCCGGTGTCCGCCTGGGTGATCTGGTCGGCGTAGAGCGCGCCGTAGCCCCGCTCGTACCGCTCGGGCGGCGGCGTCCACCGTGCCCTGCGGCGCTCCAGCTCCGCGTCGTCCACGTCGAGCCGCAGGGTGCGTGCCTCGACGTCCAGGGTGATCGAGTCCCCCGTGCGCACCAGCGCCAGGGGTCCCCCGACATACGACTCAGGGGCCACGTGCAGCACACACGCGCCGTAACTGGTGCCACTCATCCGGGCGTCGGAGATCCGCACCATGTCCCGCACCCCCTGTCTGAGCAGATGGCCCGGGATGGGCAGCATGCCGTACTCGGGCATTCCCGGGCCGCCCTTGGGGCCGGCGTTGCGCAGCACCAGCACGCTGTCGGCGGTGATGCCGAGGGAGGGGTCGTCGATGGTCCGCTGCATGGTCCGGTAGTCGTCGAAGACGACCGCGGGTCCGGTGTGCCGGAGCAGCCGTGGCTCGGCGGCGATGTGCTTGATGACGGCGCCGTCCGGGCAGAGGTTGCCGCGCAGCACGGCCACCCCGCCCTCGCTCGCGACCGGGTTGTCCCGGGGCCGGATGACGTCGTCGTCATGCACCCGCGCACCGGCGATCTGTTCGCGCAGGGTGTCGTGCGACACGGTCGGCCGGTCCAGGTGCAGCAGGTCCGGGATGCGGGAGAGGAACCCGGGCAGCCCGCCGGCGAAGTGGAAGTCCTCCATCAGATGGATGCGGCCGCCCGGGCGGACGTTGGCGAGCACCGGGACCGTACGGGCGATGCGGTCGAAGTCGTCGAGGGCGAGCCGGACCCCGGCGCGGCCCGCCATGGCGATCAGATGGATCACGGCGTTGGTCGACCCGCCGAGCCCCAGGACGGTGGTGACCGCGTCCTCGAAGGCCTCGCGGGTCAGGATCCGGCTCAGCCTCCGGTCCCGGTGGACCAGTTCCACGATCGTCGTCCCGGCCCGTGCGGCCATCCGCTCATGGCCGGAGTCGACGGCCGGGATGCTGGACGCGCCGGGCACGGTGACGCCGAGCGCCTCGGCGGCGGCCGTCAGCGTCGAGGCCGTCCCCATGGTCATGCAGTGCCCCGGCGACCGCGCGAGTCCGCTCTCCAGCTCCGCCATCTCGCAGTCGCCGAGCAGGCCGGCGCGCTTGTCGTCCCAGTACTTCCACATGTCGGTGCCGGAGCCGAGGGCCTCGCCCCGCCAGTGGCCGGGCAGCATGGGACCGGCCGGCACGAGGACCGTGGGCAGGTCGACGGAGGCGGCGCCCATCAGGAGGGCGGGCGTGGACTTGTCGCAGCCGCCCATCAGCACGACCCCGTCGACCGGGTAGGACCGCAGCAGTTCCTCGGTCTCCATCGCGAGCAGATTGCGGTAGAGCATCGGGGTCGGCTTCTGGAAGGTCTCGCTGAGTGTGGCGACCGGGAACTCCAGCGGGAAGCCGCCCGCCTGCCACACTCCCCGCTTCACGGCCTGCGCGCGCTCGCGGAGGTGGACGTGACAGGGGTTGATGTCGGACCAGGTGTTGAGGATCGCGACGACGGGCTTGCCGAGGTGCTCCTCGGGCAGATAGCCGAGCTGACGGGTGCGGGCCCGGTGGCTGAAGGAGCGCAGCCCGTCCGTGCCGTACCACTGGTGGCTTCGGAGGTCCTCCGGGCGCCTCCTCGAAGGGCTCATACCGGCCACCCGGCGACGATGGCGGCGACCTCGGCGCGCGTCTCCTCGGGCAGCGGTGTGCTCGGCGGGCGCACATCGCGGCGGCACAGTCCGAGCGAGGCGAGGGCCTCCTTGACTACGCTGACGTTGTCGGCGGAGCCGTTCGCGGCACGCAGTTCCTCGAAGCGGCGGATCCGCTCCCAGACCTTCATGGCGCCCGGGTGGTCACCGGACCGCAGCGCGTCGAGCATGGCGAGGGAGAGGGCCGGGGCGACGTTCACGAGCCCGGAGGTGAATCCGCCCGCGCCGGCCGAGAAGTACGAGGGCGCGTACGGCTCGGCGAGGCCAGCCACCCAGGTGAAGCGCTCCAGCCCGGCGTCCCGGGCGAAGGCGGCGAAGCGGACGGCGTCGGGGACGGCGTACTTCGCGCCGATGACGTTCGGGCAGTGGTCGGCCAGCTCGGCGAGCCGGGCGCCGGGCAGTTGCGCGGCACGGATGTAGGGGACCACGCCCAGCTCGGGCACGGCCTCGGCGACGGCCCGGTGGTAGTCCACCCAGCCGCCGGGCGCGAGGTAGGGGTGGACGGGCTGGTGCACCATCACCATCGACGCGCCCATCTCGCGGGCGTGCCGGGCGGAGGCGACCGCGGTGGGCACGTCGTGCCCCACTCCGACGAGGACCTCGGCCCGTTCCCCCGCCTCCGCCATGGTCAGTTCCGTGACCAGGCGCCGTTCCTCTGCGGTGAGGGCGTAGAACTCACCGGTGTTGCCGCCCGGGGTCACGGTGGTGATCCCGGCGTCGAGCAGCCGGCGCAGCAGGGTGCGATGGGCGTCCCGGTCCACGGAGCCGTCCTCGGCGAACGGGGTCACCGGGATCGCCACCACGCCGGCCAGGGCCGCGCGCCGGGTGGTGAACGTGGTCGTCATGCCGGACCGTCCTCTCCCTGGGCCCCGGCCTCGGGGAAGGCCCGTCGGACGAACGAGGCGATATGGGCGTGCAGGGCGGTGGCCGCTCCCTCGGCGTCGCCCTCCAGGGCCAGCCGCAGGATCCGCCGGTGCTCGGCGGCCTCCCGCTGCCAGGAGGGGTCGGCGGCCCAGGCGACGGCGGAGACGAGGGCGGCCTGGTCGCGGACCTCGTCGAGCATCCGGCCGAGCAGCGGGTTGCCGCACGGTGCGTACAGGGCGCGGTGGAACTCCCTGTTGGCCAGGGAGCGTTCGGCGGTGTCGGCGGCCGCGTCCGCCCGGTGCAGCGCGTCCAGTGCGGCGTCCAGCGGGGCGCCCCGGCGCACCGTCCGGCGCAGCGCCTCCGGCTCCAGCAGCAGCCGGACGTCGTAGACCTCGCGGGCCATGTCGGCGTCCACCGTGCGCACCGTGACGCCCTTGTACTGGCTCATCACGACGAGCCCGGTTCCGGCCAGGGTCTTCAGCGCCTCGCGCACGGGGGTCTTGGACACCCCGTACTGCACGGCGAGTTCGGTCTCCACCAGCGCCTGGCCGGGCGTGAGCCGGCCGGTGAGGATGCGGTGCTTGATCCCCTCCAGCACGAACTGGGTGCGGGAGGGGATCGGGGTGGGCACAGAGGTCATCGCGCGCCTCTCGTATGTCGCGTATCGCGTCTCATATATGACGTATGAAGTACGGCGTGACGACGGTAGGCGTGTGCCGATGCTCCGTCAATGCCCCTGTCATGAGGAGTCGTTCAGGGGGCGGCGGTCCGCCCGCCGCGGACGGGTTCGCGCAGCGAGGGTCCGCCGCGCAGGCACCACAGGGCGATCACCGGGTCACAGATCGCGCAGCCCAGCGACGAGCTGTGGGCGAAGGGGATGATGGGGCTGCCCTTGAAGTGGTGCACGATGTCCCACGCGGTGTGTAGCAGCCAGCCGATGCCGATGAAGGTCCAGGGCTCAAGGCCCCGGTAGGCGACGTAGGTGAGAAGCGCGGTGAACGGGAACTCCCAGCCCCCGAGCCCTCCGCCGCTGATGTAGACGGCGCCCGCCCCGGCGATCATCAGCGCGTTGACCCGCCGTCGGTGCGGTTCGCGGAGCAGGGAGTTCAGGAGCGCGTAGAGGACGCCGATGACGACCGGCATGACGTACTCCATGGGGGTGCCTCTTCCTGGAGTGCTACGGGCTGCGCGGCCGGCCGGCGCGGGAACGGACACCCACGCTAGGACCGCGCGCCCGCACACCCCAGGGGCATCACCGACAGGTTCCAACGGGTTCCCGTCGGGCCGGGTCAGAGCGCGGCGAGCGCCTTCCGTACGGCCTCCAGGTCGCCGTCGGAGGCCAGCCCGGCGTGATAGAGCCGCAGGTGCGTGGCACCCCGCTCCACCGCCGCCCGAGCGTCCCGCTCCAGGGTCGCCGGGCTGCCGCCCATGCCGGAGACCACGGTGAAGTTGGCCGCGAGGACGGCGTCCGCCCGGCGCTGCTCCGCGAACGGCGTCAGCGGGCCCGGGCCGCCCGTGCAGGGCACGACCACCCCGTCCGCGACGGACAGGATGTGCGCGGGGTCCACGCCGGCGTTCGCCCCGCAGTGGTACGACACCGGGTCCGCGTGCAGCAGCACCTGGAAGCCGTCCGGTGCGGCCGCGCGGACCGCCGCCACGGCCGCCTCCTGGAGGCTGCGGGCGGTGTCGTCGCGCCACGCGCGCGTGGCGGACGCCCGGTCCTCGCCCAGGAGCTTCTCGATCTCCGCCCAGCCTGCCCCGGCCCCGCCCTCGCCGCCGGCGGCGGACGCACCGCGCCACAGCGGCTCCAGGGCGGCCCGTACCGCCGCCGCCAGCTCGTCGGCGTCCAGGCCCCGCGCCGCGTAGCCCCTACGGCACACGGCGCAGAAGCACAGCGACATCAGGTACTGCCCGGCCTCCCCGAGCCCCACCCCGCCGATCTTGTCGTGGGCGTGCAGATGCGCGAGGCCGTACCAGCCGAGCGACTCCAGTTCGGTGCCCCTGACGCCCGGCCGCACGGCCGCCTCGGCGGCGAGGTCCACGAGGTACGCGCGCGTGGCGGGCTGTGCGATGCAGGGAGCCCAGGGGTAGCGGTCGCCGTGGGCGTTGACGACCGAGGTGTCCGGATGCTCCTCACCGAGGCGGGAGTTGTGGGCGAGGACCACCCAGGAGTGCACCTCCAGGCCGGCGTCGGTGAGCGCCTTCGCCGCCTCGCCGAACGCGTCGCCCGGGGCCCAGTCCCCGGCCTGGTAGGGCCGCAGCTCGCGGCCGTCCCAGCGCCCGTCCGGCGGATAGAGCACGGCGGCGTGGCGGGCCGTCACGACGCGGTGGCGCGGGTGGCGGGGCGTGAGCGCGCGCGTGGAGTGGTACGCGGACGCGAGGGTCGCCTGGCGTACGCCGAGCGCGGCGACGCGGCCGGCCGCCTCCGGGTCCCCGACGACGTCCCAGGGGTAGAGGAACGCCGACGTCCTCACATGCCCTCCCGCAGCAGTACGTGGCCCCGGTCGATGAGGCGGGCGAGCCGTTCGACGTGCTCCGGCGCCGGCTCGTGCAGCGGCGGCCGTACCTCGCCGACGTCGAGGCCGCCCAGCCGGACGCCCGCCTTGACGAGCGAGACGGCGTAGCCACGGCCCTCCGCGCGCAGTTCGACGAACGGGCGGTAGAAGCCGTCGAGAAGGCGGTGGACGGTGGTGTCGTCGCCGGCGTTGAGCGCCTTGTGGAAGGCGAGGGCGATCTCCGGCACGAAGCAGAACACGGCGGAGGAGTACAGCGTGATGCCGATGCCGCGGTAGGCGAGCTGGGTCTGCTCGGCGGTCGGCAGACCGTTGAAGTAGAGGAAGTCACCGGGGGCCTCGGTCCGTACGGCGCTGACGATGCGCTGCATCAGGTCCAGGTCGCCGAGTCCGTCCTTGAAGCCGATGATGCCGTCCGTGCGGGCCAGTTCGACCACCGTCTCCGGGGTGAAGACCGCGTTGTCGCGCTGGTAGACGACGACCGGCAGCGGGGTCGCCGCGGCCAGTTCCCGGTAGTGCCGCAGCAGGCCCTCCTGACCGGCGACCACCAGGTAGGGCGGCATGGCGAGCAGTCCGTCGGCCCCGGCCTCCTCGGCGAGCCGGGCGTAGCGCACCGCGAGCGCGGTCCCGTATCCGGCGCCCGCTACGACCGGCACCCGCCCGTCGGCCGCCTCGACGGCGGCCCGTACGCACTGCTCGAACTCCTCGGGCGTGAGCGCGTGGAACTCGCCGGTGCCGCAGCAGGCGAAGACGGCGGCGGCACCCGCCTCCACCCCCTTGCGCACATGCGCGCGATAGGCGTCCAGCGCGAGGAAGCCGTCGGGCCCGTAGGCGGTCACGGGGAAGAACAGCGGCCCGCTGGGGATGCTGAGTCGAGCGGCGAGAGGGGCTGACGTCACGGGCTCTCCCTTGGACAGGCGCTGACACACGGACCGGTCCACATCAGTGCATGTTTCTGATCCACGTCCATGTTTCTGAACGCGCCCACGCTAAGGCGCCACCTCAGGGCGGGTCAAGCGCGCAAACCGGCAACACAGAGGCGGATTCCGCGTCGGCGCGCGACACTTGACGGGCGAGACCAGAGATCCCTAGCGTGTCCATGAATGTGAACGCTGTATACGAATGCGATCGACCAGAGGAGAACCGAGGATGCCCGCTCCCCGCACCGTCCTGCTCACCGGCGCCGCCGGCGGACTCGGCACCCTGATGCGGGAACTGCTGCCCAAGTACGGCTACCGGCTGCGCCTCCTCGACCTGCGCCCCATCGAGGACGAGCCGGACGCGATCACCGCGGACCTCGCGGACCGGGGGGCCCTGCGGGAGGCCGTGCGGGGTGTCGACGCGATCATCCACCTCGCGGGCATCTCCCTGGAGTCCACGTTCGAGAAGATCCTGAAGTCCAACATCGAGGGCACGTACCACCTGTACGAGGCGGCGCGCGAGGAGGGCGTACGCCGGATCGTGTTCGCCTCCTCCAACCACGCGGTCGGCTACACCCCGCGCCCCCAGGGCGACGACCCGCTGATCCCCGTCGACACCCCGCGCCGCCCGGACACCTTCTACGGGCTGTCGAAGTCCTTCGGCGAGGACCTCGCCCAGTTGTACTGGGACAGGCACGGCCTGGAGACGGTCTCCGTGCGCATCGGCTCCTGCTTCCCCGAGCCGACCAGCGTGCGCATGCTCTCCGTCTGGATGAGCCCCGACGACGGCGCCCGCCTCTTCCACGCCGCCCTGACCGCCGAGAAGGTCGGACACACCGTCGTCTACGGCTCCTCTGCCAACACCCGCCTGTGGTGGGACCTGACCGCCGCGCGGGCGCTCGGCTACGACCCGCAGGACGACTCCGAGCCCTACGCCGCGGCGCTCATCGCCGAGCAGGGCGAGCTGGCCCCGGACAACCCGGCCCATGCGTGCCTCGGCGGCCACTTCGTCACCGACCCGCCGATCTGGCCGTACTGACGGAACGCGCCGAGACGGGCGGGCGGGCACCGAACGGGCCCGCCCGCTCCGCTTTTCGGGCACCAAATGCGCCCGATCCCACCGATCACCCCGCTCCGCCGCAGGTCCGAGGCGAACACACTTTCAGCCACACGGGCCCGATCGGGCACAGTCGGGCAAGCAACAGACCTGGTCAGCGCCGCACGACCGCTGTAGAACTTCCCCCATGGCCCCCACCGGGCCCGTTCGGGCCTGTTCGGGCCCGAACGGGCAGCACCGGTCAGGGCGCCGCGAAGACGCCCTGGCACAGGGCGCACAAGCACAGGGCACAGCAGGGAGGTGTCGGCGGTGGCCGCGAAGAGTGCGGAAGAACGCCAACGCGAGATCGTCAAGGCCGCCCGCCGCGCGGGCTCGGTCGACGTCAGCGCACTGGCCGCCGAGCTGGGCGTGGCCAAGGAGACCGTACGCCGTGATCTGCGCGCCCTGGAGGACCACGGGCTGGTCCGCCGCACCCACGGCGGCGCGTATCCCGTGGAGAGCGCCGGCTTCGAGACGACCCTCGCCTTCCGCGCCACCAGCCATGTGCCCGAGAAACGCCGGATCGCGGCCGCCGCGGCGGAGCTGCTCGGGGACGCCGAGACCGTCTTCGTGGACGAGGGCTTCACCCCGCAGCTGATCGCCGAGGCCCTGCCCCGGGACCGCCCGCTGACCGTGGTCACCGCGTCCCTGGCCACCGCGGGCGCGCTGGCGGAGGCCGAGAACACCTCGGTCCTGCTGCTGGGCGGCCGGGTGCGGCCGGGCACCCTCGCCACCGTCGACCACTGGACGACGAAGATGCTCGCCGGGTTCGTCATCGACCTGGCGTACATCGGCGCCAACGGCATCTCCCGCGAACAGGGGCTCACCACGCCCGACCCGGCGGTCAGCGAGGTCAAGGCCCAGGCGATCCGCGCCTCGCGCCGGACGGTCTTCGCGGGGGTGCACACCAAGTTCGGGGCGGTGAGCTTCTGCCGGTTCGCGGAGGTCGGCGCCCTGGAGGCGATCGTCACGAGCACGCTGCTGCCCGCGTCCGAGGCCCACCGCTACTCGCTGCACGGCCCGCATGTCATCCGCGTCTGAAACAGACCGTCAAACGATCCGACACCGTCCCCCAGTGGGCACACCCACGCCTGTGTGACCCCGTACCTCCCCATATGTCCAGGAGCACTTCATGGGAACCCAGAGCCGACGCACCCCCCGAACCCTGTACGCCGTGGCCGCCGCAGGGACGCTGATCACTCCACTGCTCACCGGCTGCTCGGGCGCCGGCGGCGCAGGCGGAGGCTCCTCCGCCCACACGGTCAACGTCCTGATGGTGAACAACCCGCAGATGGTGGAGCTGCAGAAGCTCACCGCCGACAACTTCACCAAGGACACCGGGATCAAGGTGAACTTCACCGTCCTCCCGGAGAACGACGTCCGAGACAAGATCAGCCAGGACTTCGCCAACCAGGCGGGCCAGTACGACGTCGCCACGCTCAGCAACTACGAGATCCCGATCTACGCCAAGAACGGCTGGCTCCACCCGATCGACTCGTACGTCAAGAGCGACACCGCCTTCGACCAGCAGGACATCCTCGCCCCCATGCGGCAGGCCCTCACCGCCGCGGACGGCAAGCTCTACGGCGAGCCCTTCTACGGCGAGTCCTCCTTCCTGATGTACCGCAAGGACGTCTTCCAGAAGAAGGGCCTGACCATGCCGGCCAAGCCCACCTGGCAGCAGGTCGCCGACCTGGCCGCCGAGGCGGACGGCGCCGAGCCCGGGATGAAGGGCATCTGCCTGCGCGGGCTGCCCGGCTGGGGCGAGGTCATGGCGCCGCTGACCACGGTCGTCAACACCTTCGGCGGCACCTGGTTCGACAAGGACTGGAAGGCACAGGTGGACTCCCCGGAGTTCAAGAAGGCCACGCAGTTCTACGTCGACCTGGTCCGCAAGCACGGAGAGTCCGGGGCCGCGCAGTCCGGCTTCGCCGAGTGCCTGAACAACATGACGCAGGGCAAGACGGCCATGTGGTACGACGCCACCTCGGGCGCGGGCTCGCTGGAGGCCGCCGGCTCCCCGGTCAAGGGCAAGATCGGCTACGTCCCGGCCCCGGTCGACAGGACGGAGAGCTCCGGCTGGCTCTACACCTGGGCCTGGGGCATCCAGAAGGCGTCCCAGCACCCCGACGACGCCTGGAAGTTCATCTCCTGGGCGTCCGGCAAGGGCTACGAGAACCTCGTCGGCAAGAAGGCGGGCTGGTCCAACGTGCCGGCCGGCAAGCGCTCGTCGACCTATGACATCCCGGAGTACCGCAAGGAGGCCTCCGCCTTCGCGGACGTCACCCGGAACGCCATATCCGGTGCCAAGCCGAACGACCCGGGCGTGCAGCCCCGTCCCGCCCCCGGCATCCAGTTCGTCGGCATCCCCGAGTTCACCGACCTGGGCACCAAGGTCTCCCAGGAGATCAGCTCCGCCATCGCCGGCCGGGAGTCCGTGGACAGCGCGCTGAAGAAGTCGCAGGCGCTCGCCGAGGCCGTCGCCAAGAAGTACGAGGGATCATGAGCATCACCACCTCCGCCCGGATCGCCGCCGCCCCCGCGCGGCCGGCGACCCGGCCGCCGAACCGTATGCGCGCGTGGGCCACCCGAGCCCCGCTGCTGCCCGCGCTGGTCTTCATGATCGTGGTGACCCAGCTGCCGTTCGTGGCGACCCTGGTGATCTCGTTCTTCGACTGGAACGCCCTCTACCCGAAGGACCGGCACTTCACCGGTGTCGACAACTACCGCCAGGTCCTGACCGACCCCGATCTGCGCCACTCGGTGTGGACGACGGTCCTGCTGACGGCCACGGTGGTCCTGGTCAGCCTGGTCCTGGGCCTGGTCATCGCGTTGCTGCTCAACCGGAGGTTCCGGGGCCGCGGCGTGGTCCGCACCCTGCTGATCGCCCCCTTCCTGGTGGTCCCGGTCGCCGCGGCCCTGCTGTGGAAACATGTGCTCTACAACCCCGAATACGGTCTGCTCAACGGGCTGTTGCACTATGTGGGCGGCCCCCAGCCCGACTGGATCTCGAACACCCCGCTGCTCGCGGTCGAGGCCTCGCTGGTCTGGCAGTGGACGCCGTTCATGATGCTGATCCTGCTGGCCGGCCTGCAGAGCCGGGACCAGCAGCAGATCGAGGCCGCGCGGGTGGACGGCGCGAGCGACTGGCAGATCTTCCGCCATCTCACCCTTCCGCACCTGCGCCGCTACCTGGAACTCGGCGCCCTGCTGGGTTCGATCTACATCGTCCAGAACTTCGACGCGGTGTTCACCCTCACCTCCGGCGGGCTGGGCACCGCGAACCTGCCCTACACCGTCTACCAGAGCTTCTACCAGGCCCACGAGAACGGTCTGGCCTCGGCCGCCGGCGTCCTGGTCGTCATCGGCTCGATCATCATCGCGACCTTCGCCCTGCGCGTGGTGTCGTCCCTGTTCCGCGAGGAGGTGTCCCGCGCATGAGTGCCGTCGCCGAACGAACCGCCGTCCGTCGTACCGCCACCGTACGCACCCGGCGCCGCCGGGGAGCGGGGCTCGGCCTGCTGGCCTGGCTGATCGCCGTGGTGTTCTTCCTGCCCATCGCCTGGATGGCCCTGACGTCGTTCCACTCGGAGACCGACGCCGCGACCAACCCCCCGTCCTTCGGGGCCGCCCTGACCCTGGACGGCTACCGCGACTTCTTCGGCGCGGGCGGCGGCGCGAGCCCCTGGCCCGCGCTCATCAACTCGATGACGGCGTCCCTGGTGTCGACGCTGTGCGTCCTGCTGCTGGCCCTCCCGGCGGCATACGCGCTGTCCGTCCGCCCGGTGAAGAAGTGGACGGACGTCCTGTTCTTCTTCCTGTCCACCAAGATGCTGCCGGTGGTGGCGGGACTGCTGCCCATCTATCTGTTCGCGAAGAACACCGGGATGCTCGACAACATCTGGCTGCTGGTCATCCTCTACACCTCCATGAACCTGCCGATCGCGGTGTGGATGATGCAGTCGTTCCTCGCCGAGGTCCCGGTGGCGGTGATCGAGGCGGCGCAGATCGACGGCGCCCGGCTGCCCACGATCCTCGCGCGCGTGGTGGCCCCCATCGCCCTGCCCGGCATCGCCGCCACCGCCCTGATCTGCTTCATCTTCAGCTGGAACGAGCTGCTCTTCGCCCGGGTGCTCACGGGTGTGGTCGCCGAGACCGCCCCCGTCTTCCTGACCGGCTTCATCACCAGTCAGGGCCTGTTCCTGGCGAAGGTGTGCGCCGCGTCGCTCGTCATCTCCCTGCCGGTGCTCGCCGCGGGATTCGCCGCCCAGGACAAGCTGGTCCAGGGCCTGTCGTTGGGAGCCGTGAAATGAAGGCCGCCGTCATCGAGTCCGTGGGCCGCGCCGTCGTCACCGAGGTCCCGGACCCGACGCCCGGGCCCCGCGAGGTCGTCGTCGAGGTCGCGGCCTGCGGGCTGTGCGGCACCGATCTCCACATCCTCCAGGGCGAGTTTGCGCCCAAGCTGCCGATCGTGCCCGGACATGAGTTCGCGGGTGTGGTGGTCGGCGTGGGCACGCAGGTCACCGAGGTGTCGGAGGGCGACCGGGTGGCGGTCGACCCGTCCCTGTACTGCTTCGAGTGCCGCTACTGCCGTAGGGGACACAACAACCTCTGCGAACGCTGGGCGGCGATCGGGGTGACGACGGCCGGCGGGGCGGCGCAGTACGCGGTCGCGCCCGTGGCCAACTGTGTGAAGCTCCCCGAGCACGTCCGCACCGAGGACGCGGCGCTCATCGAGCCGCTGTCCTGCGCGGTGCGCGGCTACGACGTGCTGAAGTCGCAGCTGGGCGCGCATGTGCTGATCTACGGCTCCGGGACGATGGGCCTGATGATGCTGGAGCTGGCCAAGCGCACCGGCGCGGCGAGCGTGGACGTGCTGGACGTGAACCCGGCGCGGCTGGAGACCGCGCGCCGGCTCGGTGTCACGGCGTCCGCGGCGAGCGCCGACGAACTGGACCGCCCGCAGGGCTGGGACCTGGTGGTGGACGCCACGGGCAATGCGGCGGCGATCCAGGACGGCCTCGGGCGGGTGGCCAAGGCGGGCACGTTTCTTCAGTTCGGCGTCGCGGACTACGCGACCCGGGTCTCGATCGATCCGTACCGCATCTACAACCAGGAGATCACCATCACCGGTTCGATGGCGGTGCTGCACAGCTTCGAGCGGGCGGCCGAGCTGTTCGCGGGCGGGGTGCTCGACCCCGGCGTGTTCATCAGCGACCGCATCCCGCTGGAGCGGTACCCGGACGCGCTGGGGCAGTTCGCGGCGGGCGTGGGACGGAAGATCGTGGTCGTGCCGTAGGGGCGGGGGATCGTGGCCCTGCCGTAGCGGTGCGGCCCGGGGGTCGGCCGTCTCAGCCATACGGTCGTCGGTAAGGGAACGGTAAAGCGGCGTCGTTCGTTCACGAGGCATGACAGCTATGACCCCCGGCTCGAACATCCCGCTCGGAGCCACCCGCGTGACGGTCGACGTGGCCGCCCCGGTGCGGCTCGATGTCTCGGCCCTGCTGCTCACCGCCGACGGCAAGGTGCGCTCCGACGACGACTTCATCTTCTACAACCAGCCCTCGGGCCCCGGTGTCACCTACCGCTCCGGCGGGGGTACGAGCCCCGACTCGATCATGGTGGACACGACCGGCGTCCCCACGGGCATCGAGAAGATCGTCGTCACGGCGAGCCCCGACGCCGCCGGCCAGACCTTCCAGGGCATCGAGCCGACGGCCACGATTCGCAACGCGGACGACAACACCGTCCTGGCCACGTTCACTCCGCCGCAGCTGGGCACGGAGACGGCCCTGGTGGTCGTGGAGGTCTATGCGCGAGGCGGCGCGTGGAAGGCCCGCGCGGTCGGGCAGGGGTATGCGAACGGGCTGGCGGGCATCGCCACGGACTTCGGTGTCACGGTGGAGGAGCCGGCCGCGCCCCCACAGTCGGTGGCCGCCCCGGCACCCGCGGCACAGCCCCCGGTCGCCCCGCCCGCCGCGGCCGTCGTCGCTCCCCCGGCGCCGGCCGCGCCCCCGGCTCCGCCCGCCCCGGCTCCCGGCGCGGGGAAGATCAACCTCGACAAGGGCCGGGTCAGCCTCCGGAAGAACCAGACCGTGTCCCTGGTCAAGGCCGGCCGTCCGCTGCTGTCCCAGGTCAGGATGGGTCTCGGCTGGGAGCCCGCGTTCCGGGGCAAGGACATCGACCTGGACGCGTCGGTCATCGCCTACGGTCCGCAGCGCAACCACGTCGACAGCTGCTACTTCGGCAAGCTGAGCATTCTCAACGGCGCGGTCAAGCACTCCGGCGACAACCTCACGGGCGAGGGCGGAGGCGACGACGAGGTCATCACGGTCGACCTCGGACGCCTTCCCCAGGAGGTCACGGGCCTGGTCTTCACCGTGAACTCCTTCTCCGGGCAGAAGTTCACGGAGGTCGCCAAGGCGTACTGCCGGCTCGTGGACGCCGCGACCGACGAGGAACTGGTGCGCTTCGACCTCACGAACGCCGAGGCGCGGACGGGCGTGATGATGGCCAAGCTGATCCGGCAGTTCTCCGGGGAGTGGGACATGACCGCCATGGGCGACTTCGTCGAGGCGCGCACGGTGCGCAACATGGTGGAGCCGGCGGCGGGAGCCCTGTAGACATTCGTACGGCACCTGCGGACCCTCGGCCGGGGCCCGCAGTTCCGCAGCGGAGCTCTAGGGCCGCAGCCCCTCCGTGAGCAGCGAGAGATAGCGGCGGATGTGCGTGCCCTCGCCGTCCGCCAGTTCCGACGCCGTCGTCACGCCGTGCGCCAGTCTCAGCACCTCGATCGGCTCGATGTCCGCGCGCAGGGTCCCCTCTCGCTGCGCCGCCTCCACCAGGCGCGTCGCCGCCCCCTTGATCGAGGTGCCGCAGACCGTGAGCGCCGCCGAACCGCCGTCCGCGACGGCCGACCCCACGAGGGCCTTGAGCCCGCGCACCTGGATCGTCCCGACGCACAGTTCGTGCAGCCACTGCGTCAGGGCCTCGCCCGGCGGCAGTTCGGCCGCGAGCGCGTCGGCCCTGGCCGCGATCGCCTCGATGCGGTCGACGTAGGCCGCCTCCAACAGCGCCTGCCGCGTGGGGAAGTGCCGGTACAGGGTGCCGGATCCGACGCCCGCCCGCTTGGCGATGTCATCGAGCGACGCGTTCTCGCCGTGCTCGGCGAAGGCGGCGGCCGCCGCCTTCAGCAACCGTTCGTAGTTGCGCCTGGCGTCCGCTCGCATGGGCCTGACCTGTGCCATCCGGACACTCCTTGCGAACCGGGGATCCCTTCCGTACTTTAACGGGAATCAACCGGAGACAGTCCCCGCTTATTTCCCGGGACCGCACGCCACCGCCCCGGGACGGGACCGCTCCGCCACGGCGACCGAAGGGAACCCGACGGCATGTCCCCCACTCCCCCGGCCGAGCCCGGCCCTCTCGGCGTACTGGCCCGCTACCGCCGCGCGATCCTCGACCGGTCCGCGGACGACCTGGCCGATCTTTACGCGGTCGACGGCGTGCACGAGTTCCCGTTCCTCTTCCCGGGCATGCCCGCCCGCTTCCACGGACGCGAAGAGGTGCGCGCGGGATACAGGGCCGCCTGGGACGCGAGCCCGGCGCTGCCCGAGCGGATCCTGGAGGTGGCCGTCCACACGTCCACCGACCCCGAGGTGATCACCGTCGAGCAGACCGTCACAGGGACCGTGACCGGCACGGGAGAGCCGTTCGCGTTCCCCGGGCTTCTGGTGATGCGGGTCCGCGACGGTGCGCTCGTACAGGTGCGCGACTACATGGACGGTCTCGGCGTGTCCCGGGCGCTCGGGCGGCTGCCCGCCGTGGCCGCCCTGCTCGACGGCCGCCGGTCCGGGTGACCGGGTCAGAGCGGGTCGCCCCCTCTCACGGGGCAGGGCCCGCAACGAAGCGCGGGCCCTGCGGGGAACGGTACGCCGGAGGTCAGTGGCGCTTCTGGCGCTTCCAGGGGCCGGTGACGGCCAGCATGATGCCGGGCTCCTGGATGTTGGCGAACAGGGTCTTCCCGTCGGGGGAGAAGGTGACGCCCGTGAACTCGCTGTACTCCGGCTCCTCCGCGGAGCCGATGTTCAGCTCGTTGCGGGCTATCGGATAGGTGCGGCCGCTGTCGGTGGCGCCGAAGAGGTGCTGGACGCCCGCACCGTCCTCGGCGATGACCAGGCCGCCGTACGGCGAGACGGTGATGTTGTCCGGACCGTCGAAGCCGCCCTCCTTCGCCGGGTCCGGGTTCACACCGAGCAGGACCTTCAGCGTCAGGGTGCGGCGCCGGGGGTCGTAGAACCAGACCTGGCCGTCGTGCTGGACGGGGCTCTCCTCGCGGGCGTAGGACGAGACGATGTACGTGCCGCCGTCGCCCCACCACATGCCCTCTAGCTTGCGGGCGCGGGTGACCTCCCCGGACGCGAACTGCTTGCGCACGGAGACGGTAGTGGCGTCGCGGTCCGGGACGTCGATCCAGTCGACGCCGTAGACCGTGCCGATCTTCGTGGCCCGGGAGAGGTCGTCGACGAACCGGCCGCCGGAGTCGAAGCACTTGAAGGCTTGGAGGCGGCCCGCGTCGTCGGCGAGGGTGCGCAGCCTGCCGCGGCCGTGGTGGAAGCCCTCGGGCGTGGTCCAGCGGTAGAGCAGGCCGTTCGGGCCGGAGGCGTCCTCGGTCAGATAGAGGTGGCCACGCTTGGGGTCGACGACGACGGCCTCGTGGGCGTAACGGCCCAGCGCCTTGAGGGGCTTGGGGTCGCGGTTGGCGCGGCGGTCCTCCGGGTCGACCTCGAAGACGTAGCCGTGGTCCTTGGTCATGCCGTTCTTGCCGGCCTTGTCCTCGGTCTCCTCGCAGGTGAGCCACGTGCCCCACGGGGTGTTGCCGCCCGCGCAGTTGGTGGAGGTGCCCGCGATGCCGACCCACTCGGCGACATGCTCGTGCCGGACCTCGACCACTGTGCAGCCGCCGGACGCGGCCGGGTCGTAGACGAGTCCCTCCGTGAGCGGCACGGGGTGGGCCCAGTCGGCGCGGGGGCCCTTCAGCTCATGGTTGTTGACGAGGAGGGTGGCGCCGCGCGGTCCGTCGAAGGCGGAGGTGCCGTCGTGGTTGGAGGGGGTGAACTCGCCCGTCTCCAGCTTGGTCTTCCCGCTGTAGGTGACGATCCGGTAGGAGAACCCGGCGGGCAGCGCGAGGATGCCCTGGGGGTCGGGGATCAGCGGTCCGTAGCCGAGGCCGGAGTGCCGGTCCTCCGTCTCGTCGCCCGCTGTCTCGGTGTCCGTGGAGGCGAGCGCGCCCGGCGCGGTGGCGAGGGCACCGACGCTGCCGGCCAGGGCGATGCCCGCGCCGGTGAGCGCGGAGCGTCTGGCGAAGTCCCTGCGGGTGAGCGACATGCTGGCTCCTGGGAGAGAGGCGGTCGGGGGGTGGCTCGGCGGACCTCGTCGCCGGGCACACAGTTCCCCCCGGCCGTGAACTCCGCCTGAACACCGGCCGACGCCCGGGGACGCTGTTCCATGAATCCCCCAAGCCCTGCCCAGGAACAGGGCCCGCGTCTCAACGGCGAGCCATGACAGGGCAATGACGACGGGCCCCGCCGCCCTCGCCTCCACGGCGTCCGCCGACGCCGCCGGACCACGGACTCACCCGATCCTCGGACTCACCCCGACCGCGACCTCAGCCGCTCCTCGGACTCACCCGGACCGCGACCTCAGCCGCTCCTCGGACTCACCCCGACCGCGGGCTCAGCCGCTCCTCGGACTCACCCGGACCGCGACCTCAGCCGCTCCTCGGACTCACCCCGACCGCGACCTCAGCCGCTCCTCGGACTCACCCGGACCGCAGCTTCCATCGGACCGCGGACCCACCGGGCACCCGCCCGCGGCCGAACCCTCCGCTTCTCAGTTCCCTTGCTGGCTGCGCGCCTTGAAGGCCG
The DNA here is from genome assembly GCF_042889625.1 of Streptomyces sp. NPDC002573. Lineage (NCBI taxonomy): Bacteria > Bacillati > Actinomycetota > Actinomycetes > Kitasatosporales > Streptomycetaceae > Streptomyces > Streptomyces sp. NPDC002573. The sequence continues at coordinate 108,852 of NZ_JBIARC010000026.1, forward strand.
CCTTCCGGGCCTCCTTCGCCAGCTTCTTGTCCGGGTGCAGGCGTCCCATCGCCTCCAGGACGTCCGGGGTCGCGGGGTGGTCCACCCGCCACGCCGTGGCGAAGAAACCGCTGTGCTGCGCCGCCAGACCCTCCACCAGGCCCTGCAGCTCTGCGGAGTTGCCCTCCGCCGCAAGCTGCGCGGCCACGGTGTCGATGGTCAGCCAGAAGATCATCGACTCCGGCGGCGCGGGCACATCGGCCACCCCGCGCTCGGCGAGCCAGACCCGTGCCAGGCCGCCCAGCTCCGCGTCATCCAGCACCTCGCGCAGCGCGGGCTCCGCCTCCGGCCCGACCAGCGACAGCGCCTGCTGACAGCGCAGCCGGCGCAGCGGCGCACCCGCGTCCGAACCGCGCGCCGCGTCCAGCAACTCCCGTGCGGCCGTGAGCGGTTCGCGGCGGGCGAGCCACTGCTCGATCTCGGCCTGCGCCGCCGCCGGGGGAAACACCGAGGTGCCGTCGAGCAGCGCGTCCGCGCCCTTGTCCGCCAGTTCGCCGACCGCGGGGGCGGCCATCCCGGCCTCCAGCAGCCGCGCGCGCATCCCGTACAGACCGAGCGGGGTCAGCCGTACCATCCCGTACCGGCTGACGTCCGTCTCGTCGACGGCCGCGGCCGGGTCCTCCTCGGGGTCGGCCATCAGCGCCTCGTCGACCGGCTGGAAGTCGACGAGTCCGATCGGTTCGAGGATCCGGAACTGGTCGTCGAGCCGCATCATGGCGTCCGACACCTGCTCGAGGACGTCGTTGGTGGGGTCGCCCATGTCGTCGGGCACGATCATCGACGCGGCGAGCGCGGGCAGCGGCACCGGGCCGTCGCCGGGCCCCTCCTCGCTGACCGTCAGCAGATAGAGGTTGGCGAGCACGCCGTCGAGGAAGTCGGCCTCCGCCTCCGGGTCCCAGTCGAGGGACGAGAAGTCGATCTCGCCGCCCTCGTCCATGGCGTCGACGAGGTCGTCGAGGTCGGGCACGCTCGCGTCGGCGAGCACGGTCTCCAGCGCGCCGAGCCACACGGCGAGCACGTCGTTCGGGCTGCCGGAGGTGAGCAGCGCCAGGTCGGCGCCCCGGGTGACCGTCCCCTCCTCCTCGTCGACGATCTCGACCAGTCCGGTGTCCACGGCGACCCGCCAGGCCTCACTGGCCAGAGCGGCGGCGTCCTCGCCGGTCAGGCCGAGGACCTCGGCCGCGGCGGGCAGCTGCTCCTCGACGAGTTCGCCCCCGCCGCCGACACGGATGTCCGGCCCGGCCCAGCGGGCGAGCCGGGCGGCGCGGGAGAGCAGCGGTGCGGCGAGCGCGTCCCGTGCGAGCTCCGCTTCGGAGCGCAGCCGAACAGGCGGCAAGGGGGAGCTGTCTGACATCGGCTGGGTCTCCTTGGGACGTACGTAGGGCCGAGGGGGCGCCCCGAAACACACGGCTCAGCCTAGACGGATTTCCACCCATGCCGCCCGGTTCATCTCTCAGCCGGGCACCGTACATGGCCGAAACCTTGACAACTGGCCCGGAAACACAGGAGATTGACGCGCGTAGAAGTCGGGGGACACCTGTTCACCAAGATGCGTTCGGTGATCGTGAGCGTGCGGTCTGTGCACACCGGCGATCACAGGCCTCGTCGGTGGTCATGACGTTCACCGGTGCTCGCCGTGCGCTCACCGGCGCTCACGCGTGCTCATCGGCGCCCTTCGCCTTCCACACGTTCAACATGCGCAACCTGTGCCACTTGTGCAACCTGATGTCAACGTGTGCCGCCGCCCACCGGTCGCGGCCGCCACTGTTCCACGCTCCACTCACGTCCCGGCACCCACGTATGTCCCCGGAGGGATCCCGTTGCCGAGCAAGTCTTCCGCGCGTCTCGCCGCGCTCACCGTCGCTGCCGTCTGCTCCGCGCTGTCCGGTGTGGTGCTCACCGCGCCGGCCCACGCGGACACCGTGCGTATCCATGACATCCAGGGCACCACCCGGATATCTCCGCTCGCGGGCCAGAAGGTCACGGATGTGGCCGGAATCGTCACGGGTGTGCGGACGTACGGCTCGTCGAAGGGGTTCTGGATGCAGGACCCGAACCCGGACGACAACCCGGCCACCAGCGAGGGCGTCTTCGTCTTCACCAGCTCCACCCCGAAGGTCGCCGCGGGCGACTCGGTCACGGTGACGGGCACGGTCTCGGAGTACGTCCCGGGCGGTGCCTCGTCCGGCAACCAGTCGGTGACGGAGATCACCAAGCCGACGGTGACGGTCCTCTCCAGCGGCAACGCCGTTCCGGCGCCCGTCGTCATCGACGCGAGGTCGGTGCCCGCCGCGTACACCCCGGCGGGCGACACCGCCGCGGGCGGCTCGGTCAACGGACTCACCCTGGAACCGTCGAAGTACGCCCTGGACTACTACGAGTCCCTGGAGGACATGAACGTCCAGGTCGCCGACGCCCGTGTGGTCACCGCCACCGACCCGTACACCGAGCTGTGGGTCACGGTGAAGCCGCATGAGCACGCCGACCGCCGCGGCGGCACGGTCTACGGCTCCTACACGTCCCAGAACTCGGGCCGGCTGCAGATCCAGTCGCTCGGCTCGACCGCCGACTTCCCGGCCGCCGACGTCGGTGACACGCTCACCGGGCAGACCACGGGTCCGCTGGACTACAACCAGTTCGGCGGCTACACCCTGGTCGCGAGCAAGCTCGGCACCCTCGAGAGCGGGGGCCTCAAGCGCGAGACGACCCGCAAGCAGGGGCGCGGCGAGCTGGCCGTGGCGACGTACAACGTGGAGAACCTGGACCCGTCCGACGGCACCTTCGCGGCCCACGCCGCCGCGATCGTGAACAACCTGCAGTCGCCGGACATCGTGTCCCTGGAGGAGATCCAGGACAACAACGGTGCCAAGGACGACGGCACGGTCGACGCGAGCCAGACGGTGAACAAGCTGATCGACGCGATAGTCGCGGCGGGCGGCCCGAAGTACGAGTGGCGCTCGATCGACCCGGTCAACGACCAGGACGGCGGCGAGCCCGGCGGCAACATCCGTCAGGTCTTCCTCTTCAACCCCGAGCGGGTCTCGTTCACCGACCGCCCGGGGGGCGGCTCCACGACCGCCGTGGGCGTCACCAAGGTGCACGGCAAGGCGCAGCTGACGGCCTCCCCCGGCCGGATCGACCCGGGCAGCGACGCCTGGAAGGCCAGCCGCAAGCCGCTCGTCGGCGAGTTCGCCTTCCGTGGCAAGACGGTCTTCGTGATCGCCAACCACCTCACCTCCAAGGGCGGCGACCAGGGGCTGACTGCGCAGTACCAGCCGCCGGCGCGCAGCTCCGAGACCCAGCGCCACCTTCAGGCGACCGAGGTGCACACCTTCGTCGAGAACATCCTCGACACCCAGAAGAACGCCGAGGTCATCGCGCTCGGCGACATGAACGACTTCCAGTTCTCCGACACCACGAAGATCCTCGAGGGTGACGGCGAGCTGTGGTCGGCGATCAAGTCGCTGCCGAAGAGCGAGCGGTACACGTACGACTACCAGGGCAACAGCCAGGTCCTCGACCAGATCCTGGTGAGCCCGTCGATCCGCCGCGGCTGCGACCTCGACTACGACAGCGTGCACATCAACTCGGAGTTCCACGACCAGATCAGCGACCACGACCCGCAGGTGCTGCGGTTCCGCCCGTAGCACCCGCGGGGTGTGCTGGACGGGGTCAGGCGTAGGCCTCGTCCAGCCACTGCTGCCAGGCGAGTTCGTTCGCCTTGGCGTCGGCGTCCGGGGCGAAGTCATGGACGCTGACGCCCACCGGGGCGCCCCAGTGATTGCGGCCGAAGAAGCGGATCAGGGCGTCCTCGGTGCGCAGCCCGATGAAATACGGGTTGCGGAAGTCCAGCACGGCGTCCAGGGACTGCCCGCCGGGTCCCCGGACGCTGACCCGGGCCCCCTCGGCGGTGTCCTCGGGCAGGCCCAGGGCCCCCGCGACGATGGTGAAGGCGTCGGCACCGGTGGACGCCTCCGGGCCGTTCAGGGTCGCGAAGGTCACCGGGCGCGGCGCGAAGTGGGTCAGATACTCGCGCAGGGTGTGCAGATAGAAGTCGGTGTGCTTGCTCGCCCCGTCGTACTGGTTGTCCCAGTCGTCGACGAAGATCCCGCTGTGCACGTACCGCACCCAGGCGCGACGGCCCTCGTCACGCGGCTCGATGGTGTGGTCGAGCTGGTTGAGGGTCTGCTGGGAGATGCCCTCGACGTTCGCGACCCGGTTGACGTAGCGGTGCGGCGGGTCCCAGGCGATGACCTCGGAGCCGAAGGGTCCGGCGCCGCCCACCCGGGGCTCCGGGGGCTCCATCGGCCAGAGATAGCCGCCGGTGCCACGGGTGATCGCCTCCCACACCTCCTCGGGCGTGGCGTCGACCTCGAACTCTCGGGCGATCTCGAATTCCTTGGACATGATGGCTCCTGCGCGAAGTGGGTGGGTCAGTCGGGGAGTTCGGGGACCGAAGGCGCCTCGGACCCGGGCTCGGGCTCGGGTGCGGGCTCGGCGGACCCGGGCTTGAGGGTGGGGTGGACGGCGACCACGATCCGGTGGTCACGGCCGCTCTCGGCGTCCGGGGCGTCGTACTTGCGGATCAGGGCGCTGACGCCCGCCGTCAGCTCCTGGATGAACGCGGCACGGTCGGCGGCCGACCCGAACCGGACCTCGCCGTCCAGCGCATAGGTCGCGAGCCGCTTGCGGGCCTTCGCGGCGCCGGTGATCAGCGAGCCGACGTCCCGCACCAGGCGGGCGCCGAGGGCGAGCAGCCAGCGGGCGGAGAGCTGGTCGCGGAACCGGTCGGGGTCCGGCTGCACGGGGGCGAGTGCCAGCGGGCTGATCACATACGAGGCGGCGGTGGCCTGCATCAGCCGCTCGGTGACATTGCCCTTGCGGCGCTCTCCGGCCAGTTCGACGAGGCCGTGCCGCTCCAGGGCCTTGAGATGGTAGTTCACCTTCTGCCGGGGCAGTCCGACCCGGCCGGCCAGCATGGCGGCCGACGCGGGCCCGGCCGCCAGTTCGGCGAGCAGCCGGGCCCGCACTGGGTCCAGCGACACGGCTGCGGCTTCGGCGTCCTCGATCACGGTCACGTCCAGCATGCAGCCCACCCTGTCACCGAAAACTTTTTTTGTCCAGACGGGTGAAGTGTTCGGTGATAGGGGCGGGCGGGGAGCGGGACGGAGCGCGACGGAACCTGCCGCGGACGGCTTACGACGCCGCGGCCGTCAGGCCGTCAGCCCGTCAGGACCGGGAAGCCGCGCTCATCGCCGTCTCGACGTTGTGAGTCATGCGCTCCAGAACAAGAACGGCCGCACGGAACTCGTCCGGGGTGATACCGGTCATCGCCATGGCGCGGAACGCCTCGACGCGCTGCGCGACAGCGGCGAGACGCTCACGGCCGCCGTCGCTGAGGGCGAGCCGGCCCGGCGCGGGACGCATCGCCCAGCCGTCGGCGAGCAAGGTGTCGACAGCGGTGGTGAGCGTGCGCGCGTCCGCGTTGGCGGAGAGCGCCTCCAGGACGTCGGCGTCGGCGGAATCGGGGGTCTCCCGAAGGGTGTTGAGGACCTGCCAGGCGATCCGGGTGAGACCGAACTCCTCCAGCGTGGCGTCCATGGAGCGGGTGAGGGCTCGGTCGGTGCGATTGAGCCAGTAGCCGATCGGCTTCATGGAGGTGCGGTGCCTTTCTGCGTGGGTAGGCGTGGTTGCCCTGCGGACTCCCTGCATAGATGCCGCGCGGACCCTCCGCGCGGTTGCCACGCGGAGGGTCCGCATGATTGCCCCGCGGGGACCTGCGGCCGGGGCGAGTTGACGCCGGGGCGGCGCGTTCCCCGGGCGGGTGTCACCGGTGGGCGGGCACGGAGGCGAGATGTGCGGCCCAGTCCTGGCCGACGGCCCAGTCGGTGAAGTCGTGCCAGCCGACCTCGGGGTGGTCGCGGCGCAGCCCGGCAACATCGACGTCCAGGCCGGAGGCGGTGATGTACTCGAACATCGCGGCCAGGTCGGTGGACCAGGTCCGCACATCGGCCAGGGGCACCTCCTGATGGACGATCGGGCTGCCGATGGCTGCGGCGAGAGTCTCCGCGATCTGGCTCGGGGTGCGTACGTCGGAGGCGATGTCGATGCGCTGTCCGGCGAAGTCGTCGCGGCGCTGGAGGGTCAGCGCGGCGAACGCCCCGACGTCCTCGGCGGGGATGAGCGTGAACGGACGGCCCGAGGGCATGGGCCAGGCGAAGACGCCTTCGCGCAGGGTGTCGAGCGTCCAGCCGCCGGAGTAGTTCTCCATGAACGCCGCCGGAGCGATCACGGTCCACGGCACTCCGGCCGCACGCAGATGTCGCTCGACCAGGTGCTTGCTCTCGTAGTGCGGGACACCGGTGCCGCGGTCGGCGTGCGCGGCGGAGGTCAGCACGATGTGCCCGAGGCGGGCGGCCGCCGCCGCGTCGACGAGGGCCTTGCCCTGTCGGGTCTCGACGGCGGTGTCGGCGCCGAACGGGGTGGTGACGGCGAAGAGCGAGTCCGCTCCGGCGAGGGCCGCGTCGAGGGACGCGCGGTCGTCGAAGTCGGCTCGGCGCACCTCGGCACCGAGGGCGCGCAGGGTGTCGGCGGCGGGCGAGCCGGGGTCGCGGGTGAGTGCGCGCACCCGGTGGCCCGCGAGGAGAAGGGCGCGGACGGTGGCCCCGCCCTGGACTCCGGTGGCTCCGCTGACGGCGACGGTGAGCATGGGTTCTCCCCCAGAATAGAATGACTGCGAGACGCATTAACTGCGTCGCGCAGTAGAATACAGAAACACTGCGTCACGCAGCAAAGGGGATGTGAGCCGGATGGCGGAGTCGCGTCGGGAGCGGCTGTACGAGGAGCTGTCGTTGGAGTCCCGCCGCTATCTCGCGGCGTATGTGCTGTTCAACCAGGCCGTCGCCGATCACCTCGGTCTGCATCCGACCGATGTGCAGTGCCTCAGCCTGCTCACGGCCGAGCCCGGACCGCTGACCGTGCGGCAGATCGCCGACATGACGGGCCTGACCACGGGGTCGGCGACGCGGCTGGTGGACCGGCTCGAACGAGGGGGCTATGTGGCCCGCACCCCCGACCGGCAGGATCGCCGGCGGGTGCTGGTCACCCCGGTCCCCGAGCGCATCGCCCGGGTCACCGCGGTGTGGGACGACCTCGGCCAGGCCTGGGGGGCCCTGCTCGACGGCCACACCGAGGACGAGCTGGAGGTGATCACCCGCCATATGCGGCAGGCCTACGACCTCAGCCACGAGCAGATGCGGCACCTGCGCTCCCTGCCCAAGCCGGACTGATCATCGGGCCCGGCCCGGGAACAGGGCGCGACGCCCCTACCCCTTCGGCCCCCGCTCCTCCAGGCGGGCCAACTGGGTCTGGAACCAGTCGAGTCGCGCCTGGAGCAGAGCCGCCTCGGCGGCCAGCTCGGACACGTCGAGTCCGGTGGCGGGGTGGCCCCTGCCCACGTCAATGCCGGCGGTGGGATGACCCCCGCCTCCCCGGCCGGTCCGTACCCGCAGCTCGCCACCGGCGAGCCGCGCGAACACCGCGGGCGACAGTGAGGTACGGCCGCGTACGCACCCCGCGCACGCCGGCCCGAGCGCGCGCCAACCTGGGCGCCCCCAGCCCGCGTCGGCCAGGGCCACCGGCGCGCCGCCGCACACACACGGGCCGACCGTCATGGTCCGCACCCGCTGGCGGGCACACCGGAAACCCTGTTCGAAGCGGATGTACGCGCCGAGCACGGAGACCTCCAGCAGCACGGCCGCCCGGTGCTCCTCGGTGCACAGCAGCGCCTCGGCGGCCGTACGGTCGTGCACACAGTGGAAGCCGCAGTCGCAGCGGCGGTGCGGCGCGCGGTGCCGACGCCCGTACACACACCGGGCGTCGTCGAGGACTCCGTAGGGCAGTGCACCGCCCAGGGACACACCGGTGAACCCGGCCCGGCCGCCGTCCTGGGACAGCACCGGGTGGGCGATCTTGTATCCGGTCGGCGGCTCCGTCGGGCGTTCCTCGGGGAGCCGCAGCCTCATCGGGCGGCCGGGACCTCTTCGAGGGCGGGCGCCGCGGGCTCCTCGACGGCGTCGGTGACGTCCGCCGCGCGAAGACCCGTCTCTTCCTCGGGAACCTCCGAACGCTCCTCCGCGACCCCGGTGGCGAGTGCCTTGCCCAGCTTCATGACGCCTCCCACGGTTGGTGACCGTCCCGGCCATGGTGACCCGCCCCGCCCGATTCGGCACCACCGCACACCGCTTCGCGCCCCTGAACGCGCCCCGAGTGCTTCCACCCCTCCACGCTCGAGCCCCCCATCCACCAGAATCCCTAATGAATAGCATGTAGAAGAATTAAGTAGAGCTTCACGATCGATCAGTCGACACTACTCCCATGACGACGACCGCATCCACGCCCCCGCCCTTCGGCCGCGCCCTCTGCGCCATGGTCACGCCCTTCACCGAGAAGGGCGCGCTCGACCTCGACGGGGCCCGGCGGCTGGCCGACCGGCTGGTGTCCGAGGGGTGCGACGGACTGGTGCTGAACGGAACGACGGGCGAGTCCCCGACCACGACGGACGCCGAGAAGTCGGCCCTCATCGGAGCCGTCCGGGAGGCGGTCGGCGACCGGGCCTCGCTGGTGGCGGGCGTGGGCACGTTCGACACCCGGCACACCGTCGAGCTGGCCCTGGCGGCCGAGAAGGCGGGTGCGGACGGTCTGCTGGTGGTCAGCCCGTACTACAGCAAGCCCCCGCAGGACGCCCTCGCATGGCATTTCCGGGAGGTCGCGGACGCGTCGGGGCTGCCGCTCGCGCTGTACGACATCCCCGGCCGCACGGGCACCCGCATCGAGCCCGACACGATGCTCCGTCTCGCCGAACACCCCAGGATCGTGGCGGTCAAGGACTGCTCCTACGACTTCCTCGGCATCCAGAAGGTGATCTCCCGGACGGACCTGGCCTACTACGCGGGCTGCGACGAGCACAACCTCGCCCTGTACGCGGTGGGCGGCGCGGGCTTCGTCAGCACGGTGGCGAACGTCGCCCCACGCCGGATGCGGTCCGTGCTGGACGCCTTCGACGCGGGCGACACCGCGGAGGCCGCCCGGTTGCAGCACCGGGCGCTGCCCCTGATCGAGGCGATGATGGCGGCGGGTCTGCCCGGCTCGGTCACGGCCAAGGCACTGCTCGGCGCCCTCGGCCTGCCCGCGGGCCCGGTCCGCGCACCGCTACGACCCGCGGACCGCGAGGCGACCGAGGACCTGCTGACGGTGTACGAACGACTGACGGCCGGCTGATCCGCCCCGGACGGGGAAGAAAAGCACCCGGGCCGCGCGCCGCCGTTGCCGTACGGTGGCCGCGTGGACCGGCCCCTGCTCTTCCTCGACGTCGACGGCCCCCTCAACCCGTGGGCGGCCCAGCCGGAGCGGCGCCCGGAGGGCTATACGACGATCAGGGTCGCCCTGCACCCCGGGCGGGCGCTGCGCGTGTGGCTCCACCCGGGACACGGCCCGGCGCTGCTGGCGCTCGGGTACGACCTGTGCTGGGCGTCCACGTGGATGGACGCCGCGAACCGCTGGATCGGCCCGGTCATCGGCCTGCCGGAACTGCCCTACGTCGACTTCGGCGCGGGCCTGTTCGCCCTGCGCCCGGACGGCGTGCACTGGAAGACCGAGGCGATCGTCGCGTACGCCCGGGGCCGGCCCTTCGCCTGGGTGGACGACGAACAGACCCCCGCGGACCAGGCGTACGTCACCGCCCACCACGCGGCACCGGCCCTGCTGCACCAGGTGGACCCCCGAATCGGGCTCCGCGGGGAGGACTTCGCGACACTGACGGAGTTCGCGACCTCGGTGACGACATGAACGAGCGCCCCGCCGGGTCGGCGGGGCGCTCGTGAGACGGGGCGCCCGCCGAGCGGGCGTTCGGGCCGTCAGTTGTGGCTGTTCTGATTGCGATGCAGGTCAGGGGCTCAACTCGTCCCATGGGCCGTATCGGGGCCGTCATCGGCGTCACCCGGGTCCCGGAAGACCCGATCCACGGCGGCCCGGGTGCGCGCCTCACTGTTCGGCATCAGGTGCGTGTACGTGCGCAGGGTGAAACTCGGGTCGTGGTGACCGAGGTACTCGCTCAGGGCCTTGATGCTCTCCCCCGCGTCCAAGAGCACGGAGGCGTAGAAGTGGCGAAGGGCGTGCATGCCGTTCTCGCGTCCGAGCGGGATGCCGGCGGAAGTGAGGGCAGGACGCCAGAACGACCTGTTGAAGCGGAACCGGTGCAGCGGTTGACTCCGAGTGTTGACGAACAGCAGCGAGGCCGTGACGGGCGGGCCGTCCGGGGTCTTCCAAGGCAAGGTGACCTCTACCGGCTCGTGCTTCGTGATGTGCGCTGCAAGTGCGAACGAGACCGTCTCGGGCAACGGCACCTGACGTTCCTTGCCGCCTTTGGGCGGCCCGAACACCAGGTGGACGCCTCGTATGACCTTGATCTGCCGGACGACGTGAACCGTGCCGCCGAGGAAGTCGACATCCTCTACCGCCAGACCGAAAATCTCGCCTTGACGGAGGCCGCAGCCCGCCCCCAGGGACACCATCTCCTGGTAGGCATCTGGCAACGCCTCGTGCACGGCCATGACGCGCTCGATGGACCATGGCTTGACCTTGCGGGCATCGAGGGACGGCGCTCGCACTGAACGTGCCCGGCAGGGGTTTTCGGCGATGATCCGGTCTTCCACAGCCGCCGTGAACACCGCCGACACGTTGGCGAAGATCGACCGCCGGTAGGACGCCGCGCGTCCCGTCGCCTCCAGCTCTCGCATCCACGCACGAAGGTGCGACGGCCGGAATGACGCCATCGGCCGGTCACCGAGGTACGGAAGGGCGTGGACCCTCAACCGGATCTCGACGCTCTCGCGGGTCACCGGATCGATGGTGAGCGCCGCCATCCATTCCTTGGCGTACTGGCCGAAGGTGATCGAGCCCGCGGCCGGGTCGATGTATCGCCCCTGCGACATGTCTGCTTCGATGTTGGACAGCCAGGCTTCGGCCTTGCGCTTCTGTTTGTCCGGAAAGCTCTTGGACTTCTCGGAGCCGTCTGGCGCGATGTACCGGGCACGGTAGCGGTGGCCGACGCCGTAGCGATCAGTCCTGACCCTGACCGTCTTGCCGTCCGCTCCGGGAACGCTCTTGTACCAGCGGTCTTGGATGTGTCCGGCCATCAGGCAGCGGCTCCTTCCATGCGGGACTGGACCCAGGCGCGGACGTCATCGGGGTCGTAGCGGAGATGCCGGCCGACACGGAATCCGCGGGGACCGATGCGCTTTCTCCGCCACTGGTAGAGCGTCTCGACGCTGGGGAGTTCAAACAGCTCGACCAGGTCCTCAGGCGTCAGGTATCGGCCGGGCAGGCGTATCGCCATGGTCACCACTCCCCTTCGTCCGGCAGGTCTGCTAGTGCTTCGCGCGCGGTCTCGCGGTTGAACTGGAGGTCGCGGGCGATGGTGGCGGCGAGGGCGGATTCGCCGGGGGTGTGGCCGTGTCCGGCGTACTGCCAGTCGGCCAGGACCAGGACCGTGTCCGGTTCGCAGTCGTCCAGGCCGAGGGCTTCGCGTTCCTGGGCGGCGCGGTAGTCGGCGCGTTCCTGGCGGAGGGCCCCGAGGGTGGTGGAGTAACGGCGGGACTTGGAGGAGAAGTGGCCCCGGAAGCCGAGCATGTGTGCCCAGGCCCAGAGGCGGCGGTCGGGGTACAACGGGTCGAGCTCCTTGCATGCCTTGATGAGTCGGCGGGTTTGGTCGGGGACCTGGTGGCGGTCGAGCTCGGCGAGTTCGCCGATGCGGCGGTCGAGAGTGCCGGTCGTCTCGGCGGCCTTGGTGGCGTATTTGGCGACGTAGGAGGCCACCGCCTGTTCGGTGATCTCGGAGCCGTCGCCGAAGGCCTTCACGGGCCGGACGTCGAGCTGGGTGCCCCAGCGGAACGTGCGGGCCGGTTGGTCCTCGGCGGCCGGAACGGAGACCGAGGTGTACGAGTGCGTGGCGGCGGCACGGATCGCGCCGGTGAGGAGGCCGACCGTTGCCCAGGACGGCGGCGGGGTGTCCGGGCCGTCGGGACCGTCGAGGCGGATCACTGCATGGAAGTGCACGGCACCGCGTTTCTGGAACTCGGCGACCTTGCCGTACGACAGCCGCGCGCACTCCTTCAGCTCCCTCTGGGAAAGGCCGGCGCGGGCGGCGATCTCGCGGCGCAGCCGGTTGGTGAAGCGCTGCCAGAGCTGCCCGGCGTGGTTGTTGAACAGGACGGCGCCCGCGTAGTCGTACGTGGCCGGGTCCAGGGCGGTGCCAAGGGTGGGATCGTCGGCGCCGTGGCGGGTGCCGCAGCGGCAGACGCCGTAGTCGGGGCGGTTGTGGACCGGGCCGAAGGACGGGGCGGTGAGGGTGGCGAAGACGCGCGGGTGATCGCGGACGGTGGCGGGGATGTCCCGGCGGTCGTCGCCCGCGAGTCCGGCGCGGATGAGGTGGTAGGTGTCGCCCGCGTACGTCCAGGCGCAGGAGGGGCAGCGGGAGGCGCGGCGGTTGCCGCAGGCGACGCGGAGTCGGCCGCCGGGCTCGTGCTCGGTGGTGTAGTGGCGCAGGGTCTCGCCGGTGGTCTTGTCCTTGTGGAGGGTCCAGCCGCGCAGGTGGATGGGGTCGGCGCAGCCGCCGGTGCGGCGGATCTGGTCTTCCCAGCGGGTGTAGTCGGGGGCCGAGGCCACCCTCAGCAGGTCGCTGAGGGTGGTCGGGTCGAGCAGCGTGTCAGGCACGGGCGCCCTCCCGGACGGCCGGGCGGTGAACGGTGCCGGTGCCGTGGCAGGCGGGGCAGTGTGCGGTGATGGTGCGCAGGTGGCCGCGGGCGTCGCGGCCTCCGAGGGTGATGGCGACGGAGGCGAAGCCGTCGCAGTTGCCGCAGATGCGGGGCCGGGGCGTGGTGCGGTGGGTCATGCTGGACGTTCCTTCCGGTTCCATGTGATCGGGCAGGGACGACGCCCGGGCGGCGGATGCTTGGCGGTATCGGAGCCGCCCGGGGGCCGGTCAGCGTCGCTTGGCTTCGGCGCTGATCAGGGAGCGGATCACCAGGGCGCAGACGGCGACGGACACGCCGGTGATGGCGACCGCGAGGAGCATCGAGACGAGGACGGCGCCGACGACCAGGACCACGGCCGTGCCACCGCCAACCAGGGCGAGCGCAGTACCGGGGGTGAGCTGGACCGTCGGACGGGACGTTGCGGGCTCGGCCGCAGCAGGGGCCAGGCGGTGCTGGACCACCGCGGTGGGCTCGACAACGGCGGGCGGGGTCACTCGCCCGGTCGGGGTGGGCATGGTCGGGATCTTCGGGCGGAGCATCGTGTTTCTCCTTTCGGGGCTGGCTACTTGACGGCTGCGTTGATGGCGGGGGCGAGGAGGCTGTCGGCGAGGAGGTAGCCGCCCAGGAGCAGGACGGCGATGAGCCACCAGGGCGGGCGGATGAGCTTGATGCCGAGGTAGCCGACGACGAGCAGGGCGAACCAGAGAGGGACCTGCATGGCGGGTGGTCTCCTAGCGGACGCGGCAGCGGTGGGTGCGGGCGGCGAGCTGGGCGGCGGAGGCGCTGGAGTAGTCGGCGGACCAGCCGCAGCGGTCGGCGGTGCACACGGCGGCGTGTTTGGTCTGGCCGTTGTGGTCGCGGTGGGTGCCGATCTGCACCGGGCCGATGCTCATCACGGAGTGGAAGTGGTCGCGGGCGGGCATGTCAGTCGGTCTCCTCTCGGGCCGTTGTCGGGTCGGGGAAGCTGGCGCGGATACCGGCGGCGGTGGCGGGGTCGGGGGTGCGCTGGGCGGCTTCCTGGGCGAGCAGGTGGGCGAGGAAGGGCCGGTTGGCGGCGGTCATCTCGCGGGCGCCGTCGAGGTAGTCGGAGGCGGTCAGGTCGGCCGGGTCATGGGTCATCGGTCTTCCTCTCTTGCTGGTCAGGCGAGGTGGGCGGCGATGGCGTCGGCGAGGTGGGGCGGGACGCCGAGGCGGGCGCGCAGGGTGTCGGTGTCGATCGGGGAGCCGGTGCGGGTGCGGTACTCGTCTGCGACCTTGCGGGCGTGGTCGACCAGCACCGCCGGAACCGCAGGCGCCGGGGCGGACACAGGCAGAGCCGGAGCGTCCTGGGTGAGTGCCGGAGCGGGCTCGTGCTGAGGCTCCGGAGTAGGGGTGGTGACGTGCTCGGGATCGGCATCGGGTGCGGGGGTGGGGGCGGGTGCCGGCGGGAGCGGCGTCCGGTGTTCGGCTGAGTGCGCCAGGAGGGTTCCGCCGAGGAAGGCGAGGGCGGGCCATCCGGCGATGCCGAGGCGGAGTGGAGCGGGTGGGTGGGCCAGGTTCAGGAA
>NZ_JBIARC010000027.1:0-120936 GCF_042889625.1 Streptomyces sp. NPDC002573
CTACGAGCGCAAAGCCGAGCACTTCCTCGCCTTCACCAGCATCGCCTGCACCCTCATCTGCTACCGCCGACTCGCCAAATGAGATGACTTCTTAGAGCAGGGGCAGACTCAGCACGGGGGGAACCGAGCCTGCCCCTGCACGTCGGCGCCCGCGAGCCTCCCCCTGGAGTGCAGGCGCCTGACCCCGCGCAGGGTCACTCTCCTCAGCGGCTGGCGCGACTGGAATGTCACGGGTGACGGCAGACGGTTACATACACAACACCTCCGTGAAGCCGTCCACTGTGTGCCTCACAATGAGGTCACATCCCCTCCATGGCAGCTCGGCACGGCGGCGCGATCCGAACTGCTGTCGCCAAGCAGCGGCCCACCGCGAGATCACCATCTGCGGCTGAAGCACGAATCGGGTCTGGGCCGGCGGGGGCGAGGAGTGGGCCGCCCGTCCCCGCTGGTTGTCGCGGTGAGGCGCTCCGCTACCCGTAGGCCTGGCTGCGGCCACTCGCAGCTACGCATCGAGACCGAGGTCGTACCGGCCAAGTCCACCGACACCTGGTAGATCACGCGGCCATTTGCCCAGTCCTGCCGTGCAGCGACGGGCGCCCACCGCCATGCGCCGTGCGACCACACTGCGAGCGCCGGGCGGCCGACGTGCGGGTACGTCGTGACCTTCGGCTCGGGCCTGTCCTCCTCGCGGCGCCACGGGCGGGCCGGTGCGGGCTCGGGGATGTCGCTGGTGTCGCTCACGCTACGCTCTCCGGACGTCCCACTTCGCCTGCACAACGTCGAGCGGTCGCACTGGACCAGGGGTGTGTCACGCCTGTTCCAGGGCATCCCCGAACTCGCGCAGCGTTTTGCCGCGGTGGCTGCG
Source organism: Streptomyces sp. NPDC002573 (assembly GCF_042889625.1). NCBI lineage: Bacteria > Bacillati > Actinomycetota > Actinomycetes > Kitasatosporales > Streptomycetaceae > Streptomyces > Streptomyces sp. NPDC002573. The sequence goes on from NZ_JBIARC010000027.1 coordinate 866, forward strand.
GGCCAGTTCGTGCCCGACGGCTATGGCGAGCGCAACCGGCCATTCGACGAGGTCGAATGCCGTGAGGAGACCGAGGCCCGCGAGGTAGGCGAGCTGATCCCTAGGCGGCAGTTTGAGCCGAAGGCCGCCCAGGGAGACGGTCACTGAATCACCCGAGACGACTCGTTCGGCCGCGGCGCGGGCACCGCGGGAATTCGTGATCGGAACGGGTGCGCCGCCAGGCGCGGTATCGGGGTCTGTCCTGCTCGCTCGCACGGTCATGTCGCATCCCGTTTCCACGGCCGCTTCCGGGCATCGGCTCGATACCCCTCCTCCACGCTAGATGAGTTCCGGGCGGTCTTCCTCTTGTGGAGCCGGGTCTTGCGGCGCTGCGGCCCGTCGACGTGGAGTGGTCGCCGGGCCGCCTGGGCTACGGGAAGGTCAGCTGCTGCGGCGCGTTTGGATCTTTCGGCGGCTGCCAGGCGGAGGGCGGTGCGTCGGGTGCGTCCCGGTTGGTTCGCAGCCACCACGCAAACTGCCAGTTGCGGCAGGTCCGGTACCTCCACAGGCCCCGCTTGTGGGCGGTGGCGGGTATCGAGTGCTCGCCCCATCCGGTGATGGGGCAGGCATTGTCGAGGGTCACCTGCAGGCCGCGCACGAGGGCGGGGCCTTTCCACTGGTGACCTTCGGCGTACTCGAAGGCCAGGTGTGCATTCTTCGACCAGTCCCACGGATGGGGAAGGGCGCAGACGTACCAAGCTAGCGGCGGGTTCTCCCCTGGCAGGGTGATGCTCTGGCGGGGTGCCCGCGCGTTGACCGGGTGACGGTCTGAGACCCCGAACGATTCCAGGCAGTGACGGTCGAGATTGACGTTGCGAATCCCGGCCAGCCACATGATCAGGTACGGTGCGGCGCTGTTCAGACCGACCCTGACGGGCGGTTGCGGCATTACTTGAATCCCCCCTCTTGGTGAATGCTAGGGCGCTTCCCTTTCTTTGACCAATTTTACCAAATTTTCCACGAGTTGCTTATGGCGACCGTGTCGAAATTCGTTGGGGTAAGGCATATTGAATTCCTCATCCAGGGCTTTTTCGTAATCGAGATCGGAAAGCCTGAGGGGGTTTTTGCAGACGGCCCGGAGCGTGGCGTTGGAACGGCCGGCGACCTTCACCTCCCCGAAGTACGCCTCCAGCAGCTCCTGCAGCGACTCGGGGGTGTGGAAGCGGATCCGCATCCACTTGCCCTGCATGAACCGCATGTCGACGTTCTCCTTGTCCAGGAATGACAGACGGGTGGAGTCGTGACGGCTCGTGGAGTGCTGCTTGTTCTCGAACGCCAGCTCGGCCAGCAGGTTGCGGGTGCCGATGCACACCGTGCCGTCCGCCCGGCACAGCGCGTTCACGGTGGTGAGCACCCAGTGCTGGTAGTCCAGCGACGTGGTCGCGTTGATGACGGAGTCGAGGACCACCATGTCGTACAGGCCGTGCTCGGCGACCCGCCTCTCGATGGTGCGGACCATACCGACGACACCCTTGATGTCGACGGCGTACTTGCCGGGGGTCGTGCGGTACGGCTCGTAGTCGTCGATCAGGTAGCCCTCAGGGCGCAGCTTCTTGGCGTAGTCGCCGTGCCCGGCGCCGAAGTCGACCACCCGCAGGTCGGGCGCCTTGCGCAGCCGAGGCAGGGCCAGCTTCTCCCACACCTCGCTCTTGTAGGCGAGCTGCCCCTGCTTCTTCAGCGAGCTGTACTGGCGCAGCCGCTTGGGCTGCACGATGTGCTGGTTGTAGACCGGCGCCTGGTCCTCCAGGCCGGTCCAGTCGTACACGCCGTACTCGCCGGTGAGGTCGGCAACGAGCTGCGCCGCGTTCAGGGACGGGCAGGTCCAGGCAAGGACGTCGAAGTGGTTCGCGGCGGCGACGACGGCGTACTCCGCGTTGAGGGCGATGCGGCCCTGATCGTCGATGACGACGCTGCCCCACGCGCCGTGCCCGCCGGTCATGTACGAGATGGCCTGTTGGAACGGCTTATTGCGGGAGTTCGCGACGTTGATGGTCTGCCAGGGGATCCACGACCACCGGCCGATGAGACCGGGCTCGGCGTACACGACGCTCGCCTCGGTCTCGACCCTGTTGTGCAGGAGGTTGAACTGAATCTCGTCACTCAAGCGGACCTTGGTGCCCAGCATGACCGCGGGCGTGTGCGTGATGCCGAGGGCCTTCATCGCCTTGGTTCTCTGGTGGCCTGCGACCAGGGTGCCGTCGGCGTTGAGGATGACGGGCTTGACGATGCCGTGCCGCCCGATGGACTCCTGCAGCCGCGCGAAGGCTTCCTCGGACAGCAGCCGCGGGTTGTAGTCGGCGGGCTGCAGCTCGGCGAGCGGGTACGCCTCGTAGAACGTGGTCCTGGGTCCGGAGCTGCTCATGCGTCCTCGTCCTCCAGGTCCTCGTCGTAGTCCGCGTCCTCGTCGGCGTCGTCCTGGTCGGCGTCGCCGGCGGAGGCGTCCTTGTCGGGGGCGGCCTCAACGGCGACGGCCGGGGCCTCGGCGGTCTCGGTGTGGGCCTGCTGCAGCAGGTGCCAGCCGAAGCCCAGGTCGCCCCGGTTCTCGGTGGTGTACCGCTCGTAGATCGCGTTGAGGGTCTCCACCTCGGCCGCGGTGATCTGCACACGCATGTTGGACCACTGCAGGTAGCCCCACTGCAGGTACTCCAGTTTGGCCATCGCGCCGGTGCCCTGACCGTCGGAAGGCAGGTCGATCGTCGCGGGCAGGGCCCGGGAATCGAGGAGCTTGTCCAGGGCGCCCTGGTCGTAGCCGGTGCCGTCGAGGTCGGGCAGATCCTCGAGGATGTCGGCCAACAGCTCGCTGTCGTACCCGGCGAGGTCGGAGGTCCGGTTGTCGACGACGACGATCCGGGCCGCGTCCTCGTCGCTGACGTCGACCCACGTCGCGGCAATCTGGTCCCACCCGAGCTGCTTGGCGGCGGCCCAGGTGTGGTTACCGGCCAGGATTTCGTTGGGGCGGCCGGTGTGGGTGCCGCGGTTGACGACGATGGCCTTGTACTGGCCGTTGACGCGCAGCGATTCGGCGATGGCGTCGACGTCGCCGGTGCGCGGGTTGCGGTGGTACCCGGTCAGGTCATCGATCGGGACGGCAAGCGGCAGCAGCGACTCGGGGATGCGGGCGGGCACAACACTCACAGCAGGAGCCCTTCGTGTAGGAGCGTGCCCCCGCGCCCTACGTCCGCCCAGATTAGAGGATCACGCGCTCACAAGCTGCGGCTCAACGTCGACGGCCGGTTCGCGGGCCGCGCGCAGCAGGTCTCGTGGCCGGGGGATGTCCCCACGTCCGGGGCCGCAGCGGTCGACTCTTCCCACGGCAGGGCGCTTAAAGGGGGATCAAGACGGGCCCGTCGCCCGTCGGTCGGGCGGCCACGCCGCAGAGCAGTCTCGCTCGGACGCCCTCGCCCAATGCGATCCGTAGTCGCTCATCAGACAAGCCCGTAGGGCCCGGCCGTTTGGTCGGGCCCTACGAAGGGGGTACGCGCGGGGTCAGGTCACCATCGGTACCAGCGGCCCCGGCCACCGCCAGCAGTGGTAGAGCGCATAACGAAGCCGAGCAGCCACAGCACCAGGACAACGAGGGCCACCCACCACAGGATCTTGACGGCGAAGCCGACGCCGAAAAGGATGACCGCGAGGAGCAGAACAAGAAGCAAGGGAACCATAATTTCGACCTCCTGAGCCTCCGTCTGCCCTGCGTTGTGTCCCCCATTCCTCAACCGCGCCTTTGTTTGTGATGGGAGAGCCGGGGCACGAGCCGAATACCAACACAGCGACACAGATGGTGTGGGGATGCCCCTTTCATGACTGCCACTGAGAAGGCCAAGGTGAAGACCTAGCAGGCCAAGGACCAAGACCAACGAGGCTGTGGGCAGCGCCATCGGCAACGACCGGTGCCCGCCACGGGGCAGACTGGGAAGAGCACGGGTGACGCCCGTGAGGACAAGGAAAAGACCAAGGACGCCTTCAAGTACTGACGTCCCCTCTGCCCCCGCCCCCCGGAAAGGGCCTTCCCTGGTCCTTTCCGACGCCACCGGCCACGAATCCTGGTCGGTGCGTCGCCGTTCTACGCGCCTGGCGAGTGGAGCGCCGACACCACCTTTCGAGCGGTGTGTGTGGGTATGCACAGCCGAAACCGGTGACACCCGGGAACTGATCAGCAAAACCCCTGAGCTGAGTTTGCGCGGGGCACGCCCCACATCTAGGAGATGCCACGTGTCGCAGGTGGAAGATTCCATCGAGGTCAACGTCCCCGTCCGCACCGCCCAGGGCTGATGCGTTCTCAGGTTTCGAGATCGAGTAGTCGGAGTGCGTGGTCGGCTAGTGACCGATAGTGGTCGGTGGCGGCGGTGATGTTCGTCCAGCGGGCCTGACGGATGAGGCCGATGGCGAGGTGCGGAGGGTCGCCACTCTTGGACTTCGGGGCGAATCCTTGCCTTCCTCAATCTGTGGATGGTCACCCGGATCCGCCTCCGGGCGCCGTCATTGATGTCACGCGTGGATGTCAGTCTGGGTCACGTGAGAGACACAGGGCCCCGTGCCGGTGAGCCAGGCTACGCTCACCGCGACCCGTACGGCCTGGTGAGAGGCGGTGCACCTTGGCGAGCCGCCCCTCCTCTATCTCGACTTGGACGAGCCTTTGAATCCGTGTGACGCGAAGCGGGGGTGTCGCCCCGAGGGCTACACGACCCATCGAATGAAGGCAGGGAGCTGGCTCGCCCACCTTGGAGCACGACCGTGAACCCGAAAAGGCACCAGCGGACCCTACGCATCATGTTGGCCGTTGCCGTAGGGGCTGCTCTCGCCATTGCCGTCACTGCATCGATCATGAAGGACCCCAGGCATGGGGAGGGTCTCTTGGGTGAGGTACTGGTGAGCGGTGACGGCCGCACCATCACCACCCTGAACAGCCGGGCCCCATGCCAGCAGGACCCGCCCGAACTGGTGGCAAGCGAATCCCGCGATTCCGTCACCTTGGTACTGAAGGAAAGCGATATCGATCTCCGGCCTCAGTGCCACAGGATCGACGAGCAGATCACCACGAAGCTGCAGTCACCACTGGGGACACGACGGCTGGTAGACCCGGGTAACGGCTGGACCATTGCCCCCTTCGACCAGAAGCGGCTGGCCAACCCGCGATATCTCCCGCCAGGCTATGCGCCGGCCACTGACGTGCAATGGAGCGATTCCAGCCAGCATGACCTGCTGACACCCTTCATTCGGACCCGGAGCTCGGGCCCCGCCTGGACCCGTTTCTACCACCGCGCCTCGGAGAAGGCGTCTTTGAGCATCACGCAAATCGCCGGAAAGCTCACAGTGAGTGCCGCAGGCACTCCGGAGTCCATCCACGGATGGATCGGTGGGCTCGCCCCGGACTCCAATAACACCGTGACGTGGACGAACGGGACCTACACATTCATCGTGAGCACCACGGATCAGGACCTCCACGAAGCCGAACTCCTGAGGATCGCCAAACAACTCATCCCCTAAACCCGAGACCACCAACTGGAGACGACGAACGCGACCCCCGATGATCAAGGTTGTCGAAGCTTTTGATCACGAACAGGGGTCGCGTTCGCATGCCATGCTCCCTGATCGGTGTCCTGCAACGCCACCGCGAGGACATCGTCTTGTCCTGCCCACCCGCCGAACTGCCCGACCTGACCTCGTTGTCGACGGTCCTGGACCGGCTTCCCGATCCGCGGCGCGTAAGAGGCCGCCGCTACAGGCTGGGCTCTCTGCTTGCCCTGTGCCTGCTCGCGGTCCTCGGCGGAGCCACCACGCTGGCCGGCATCGCACGGTTCGCCATCGACTCCACACCTGAGGTGCGCAAACGGGTCGGGCTGGACCGTCTTCCTCGCGCCACCACCCTGGGCCGCCTTCTGTCCCGCATCGACGGGGACGCCCTTGACGACGCCGTGGGCGCCTGGCTTGCCCGGCACTCCCGTGACCCCGTCGAAACCGATCCGCCCGAGCTGGTGGGACTGGCCGTCGACGGCAAAGCCGTGCACGGCAGCCGTGACGGCGGCAAGAGCGCCATCCACCTGCTCGCCGCCGTCCTGCACGAAAACCAGACGGTGATCTCACAGCGGCAGATCGCCGCGAAGAGCAACGAGATCCCCGCCTTCGCCCCGCTGCTGGAACGGCTCGACCTGCACGGGCACGTCATCACCGCCGACGCGATGCACACGCAGACCGATCACGCCGAGCAGATCACCGCCCAGGGCGCCCACTACATCCTGGTGGTGAAAGGGAACCAGAAGAAGCTCCGCCGACAGTTACGGCGACTGCCCTGGCGCGAGATTCCGCTCCAGCACCGCACCCGGGACAAAACCCACGGCCGCCATGAGATCCGCCGCCTGAAGGTCTGTACCGTCCAGCCCGGCCTGCGCTTCCCACATGCCGTCCAGGCCATCGAGATCAAGCGCCGCCGCACGAACCGCAAGACCGGCAAGACGACCGTCAAGACGATCTACGCGATCACCAGCCTCACCCCTGCCCAGACCACCCCGGCCCAACTCGCACAACTGATCCGTGGGCATTGGCAGGTCGAGGCCCTCCACCACGTGAGAGACGTGACCTTCGCCGAGGACGCCTCCCGCGTCCGCACCGGCACCGCACCCCGAGCGATGGCGACCCTCCGCAACCTCGCCATCGGCCTCATCCGCCAGGCTGGCTGGACGAGCATCACCGCCGCCACCGACCACTACCGGTCACGAGCCGACCACGCACTCCAACTACTCGATCTTGAAACCTGAGAACGCATCAGCCCTGCCGCACCGCCTACAACCAGTTGACCCAGTTCGAGGACTTCTTCCAGTTCATGGCCGGCGTCGAACACATCGAGCAGCGCACCGACACCCTCACTCACTGGAAGACGAAGATCGGCGGAGTCGAGCGCAAGTTCGACGCCGAGATCACCGAGCAGATCCTCGATGAACGCGTCGCCTGGACCACCATCGGCGGCGAGGCCAAGCACACCGGCGTCGTCACCTTCCACCGCATCGACGACAACACCACCAAGGTCATGCTGCAGCTCCACTACGAGCCCTACGGTCGGCCGAGACCGTCGGTGCCAAGCTCGGCTTCGTCAAGCGGCAGGTGACCGGCAACCTGAAGCGGTTCAAGGACTTCATCGAGTCCCGCGGCGGCACCGAGACCGGCGCCTGGCGCGGCGGGGTCTGACACACCCGGGACGGTCCGGGCAAGCGCACCCGCGTCGACGAGGCGCCGCCCGGCCCTACCGCGGATGCCGAGACAGGCGGGAAGCTGGGCGGACGGCGAAGAAGGAGGACCATCACGAACGATTCCGGGCTCCCACCCGAGCACCTCATCGACGACGTGGCGAACTCCCCCTGCGCCAGGTTTGGTCCTCCGTGGAGTTGCACAAACACCGCATGCGCAACGAAAGACCGCCCTGGGGCCCGGCACTACCTACCAGTAGTGGCGTCGGCCGCCGACGGCGTGCCCGACGGAGCCGAGGAGGAACAGAATGGCCCCGATGACGAGCAGGATGATCCCGATCGTCCACAGGATGCCGATGTGCAGGATGAACCCGACGACGAGCAGAATGACGCCGAGGGCGATCAAGGTGGCCTCCTTCCACTGCGGTCGGCGCGCCGGCCGCTGATGGCGGCGGCTGGTAGCTCGTCGCCGACTGATTGCCGTTGGCTCTCCTTGTGGCGGTGGAGCCGCCAGGTGGTGAGCAGGCGGTTGAAAACGACTGGTAGTGGCACAGGGCTGTGCGTAGGGCTTCGGTCTCCGCTTGGCCGCTGCGGTTCCACGGTGTCAGGCCCGGGCGTGGCGGGTCTGCCCGCCGTCGGAGAGGAGGTCATCGAACAGAGCGCGGTAATGCACCATGGCGCTGCGCAGCTGCTCGGTAGTGGCCCTATGGCCCACGCTGAGCGTGTCGATCTCATGCGCGGCCCGGTAGTGCTCCAGAGTGCGGCCGTGCTCGACCGAGAGGTCCTTGAGCTGCTGGTCGAAGCCCTCGGTGGGGTAGCCGCGCGCCTGCATCAACGAGGTCACCAGCCGGTCCGCGTCGTGCACTGCATCCTCCGGTCGGTCCACGAACTCCTGCTGCACGCTGTCCCAGTCCCGGGCGAAGCGGTCCTGGGCACTGGCCGGCAGCGGCTTGATGTCAAGCTCGTCATGACGCTTCGCACGCTCGCTGAGCTCACGCTCGGCGGCGAACCTGCTGTCGGCTCCCTCGACCGTCCGCTCATACTCCGGTCCGAAACGTTCACGCAGGGTCCGATGCCGCATGGAAACAGTCAGGGCCGACGCGATCAAGGCCACGACCACCACTACGGGAATGACGATCGCCAGAAGAGTTCCTGTAGACATCGAGCTGACTCCCTCCTGGCTGCCTGGCTCGCGTGAACGTAGCTCCAGGGCACTTCCCTTATCAGGGATATACCCGGGCAATACGGGCCCACACTCCGCAGTGGCTCGCCGCGGTCCATGCCTGCGACAAACCTGACAACCCTGAAAGCAACGCGACTTCGCCTCGCTACGAGTTGTTGCAGCCGCAGATGCCCTGCGGTGTGCACCAGCCGTCGCACGAGTTGCACCAGGTCATGCCCGGGGCGGGCGGCTTGCGTCGCGGTGCGGACGCGGCTGGGAAGGGTTGACCGTTGGGCGCTTTGACCAGGGCGGCGGGTCGGCCGACCGGCTGGGATATCGCCTCCTGCAGGTCGGCGAGGTGCCTGGCCGCGTCGGGGTCTGGCTTGGACTGGTAGGCGGGGGCCGTCACGGGTCTCCGGTCAGGGGCTGGCGGATGCGGTCGCTTGCGTTCGGCCATGACCTTGTCCAGCGGCCCGTAGCGTTCCCTCATCAGCCGTTCGAATAGGGCAGGGTCAGCGGCATGGTCGGAGCGATAGGTCGCGGTCATGTGGTTTCTCCCAAGGGCGCGGGGACCCGCCCGGCCTGACGGCGTGGGCGGGTCCACTCGCGGGTGCGTGAAGCGGCGTCCCCGTGTGGCGCCGCGCGGGCGGTGCCGGCGTCTGGCGGGTAGGGCGCGGGGGGGTTGCCACCCGCCAGACACCGTTGGGGGATGCCGCATGCCACGGCAGTGCTGATGGGCCGGTCCCGCGGCTGCAGCCGTTCCCAATCAGCGAGCAGAACGTACCACGATCGAATGTTGTGGCACATCTACGAGGTGGGGTGTTCGGTGTAGTTGGGGGCGGGATCGGGCTGGTCGGCCCACAGGACGGCGCCGAAGCCGTAGCCGTCGAAGGCGTCGGTGCCGCAGGCGTCGGGCTTGTCGACGAGGAACAGGGCGTCTTGAGCGGGCTTGGGGACAGGGTGGCCGAAGTCGCCTGGCTTCATGCGCTTCCAGTCGCGGCCGGTCGAGTCGCTCACGGGGGTTCCCTTCGGTGGGTGGGGCGCGGCCCGCCCCCGGGTGTGGGCGGGACGAGTCGGGTCAGGCCGTGGCGACGGCCGTCTTGGCGGCGGCCGGCTGCTTCGCCGGGGTGCGCCGGGCGGGCGCCTTCGGCCGGGCCGGGGTCTTCTTGGCCGCGGCGGCGGGCTTGGCCGCATCCGCCTTCGCCGGGGCCTGCGGCTTGGCTGCGACAGCCTTCTTGACCGGCGGCTTCGGCTTGGGCGCGGCGGGCTGGGCGGGGGCGGCGAGGCTCTTGTGCTCGGCGTCCGGGTTGAGGGCGATCTCGCGGGCGTCGGCGTGCGCCTTGGCCTGCCGCATGTTGAAGCGGGCCTTGGCGACCGCGTCGGCGACGCGGTCCATCTGGTCCAGGCGCTTGCCGACCTCGCCCTCCAGGGCCAGGGCCAGCTTCATCGGGTCGGCCTTGGCCAGCTCCTCCAGCAGGCCCAGGACCTGCTCGATCCGGTCGATGCTGTTGCGGGTCTTGGTGCGCTCGCGCTGCCGCTCGGCGCGCTCCTCGGGGCTCATGTCCTCGACGAGCATCGCGACGACCTGGCCCTGCTGCTGCTTGAGCGCGTACGCGAAGTGGACGAGCTCGTTGTCCCCGGCGAAGGCGCCCTTGGCCCACTTGGCCATGACCGCTCGCTGGTTGCCGGGGGTCAGGGCCGCGATCTGCACGGCGGCCTGGGTGCCGATCGCACCGGAGTTGACGTGCTGCTGGACTTCCTCGGTGAGGTCCAGGAGGGCCAGGCGCAGGTTGACGTACTGCGTGGACTTGCCGAACTCCGCGGCGACGTGGCCGACTTCAGCGCCTTCCTGCTCGTCGAGGATGCGGCGGAACGCCTTGGCCTCCTCCATCGGCGTCATGTCGGCCCGGTTGATGTTCTCGGCGACGGACCGCTTGAACCGCTCCATCTCGGTGAGGTCGTCGCCGGTGATGATGCATTTGATCTCGGTGAGTTCGGCGAGCTGGTGGGCGCGCCAGCGGCGCTCGCCCGCGACGATCTCGTAGCCGCCAGCGTCGCGGCGGACCTCGATCGGCTGCATCAGGCCGAACCGCTTGATGGAGTCGGCGAGTTCCTGCAGGGCGGTGGGCTCGAAGAACTCGCGCGGCTGGCGCTCGTTGCGGCGGATCTCGCTGATCGGGAGGGTCGTGATCGTCATCGCTGGCTCCAAGAGGCTGGTCGGGTCGGGGGGCGCTCCCTCCGCCCTGCTGCTCTTATTCTACCTGCACCGTTGATCTTGGGCCAGATTTTTGGGGGGAATTTTCGCAGGTCAGAGGGTATGCATGGGGGCGGGCACCAAGGGTGCCCGCCCCATCAACGCGAAGCTGTTCAGCTCGCCTGCATCAGGGTCTGTGACCCGCTGGACGGCTCCTGAATGACGTCCTGCGGATCCTCTCTGACGACGACGGCCAGCGCACGCAGCGCCTCCTCCGCCTCATGGACACCTATAGCAGGTCGGCCGGACAACTCGGCCTCCTCCATGCGCCGTTGGATGCGTGCTGGATCGATCGCCACCGCGCTTCCCCTCCCCTCGGCGGGGTCCCCCGCCTTCGACCACATGCACGATCACTGCTCCACACGCTTCCCCCCAGGACGCCCGCCCCTACGGGCGCCGGTGACGCAACTACCAGGTGGTGTCGGCCGGTTGGGCCTCGACGGTGCCGGCAGGCACGGCCCAGGTCGTGCCCTGCGGCGCGACGTCGGCAGGCGCAGCCCAGGTCGTGTCCTGCGGCGCAACGTCGACAGGCACGAGCCAGGTCGTGTCGGTCGCCTCGACATGACGCGACGTCACATCCCCCTGGCTCACCCCGATAAGAGCGGCCAGCGCAGCGAGCGCGACAGCGGAAAGAATCCGGAAAGCCCGATTGATACGCACAAGTTCCCCTGTATTCACATGGACCATGAAGGGCGGGAAGCGCGCAGGGACGGCGGTCAACGTCCGATCCAGGCCCCCGAGTTCGCGCGGAGCACCCGCCACGCCACACCTTGTAACGGAGTTGTGGAAACTTCAAGCCGAGGGGTTACCGTACTTTCACCAGACACACAATTCAGGGGAACGTTAGGTGCCACAACTTCCCGACCTGCCGGATCTGTCCGACGAGGCGGTTACCGCTTACCAACAAATACAGGACGGCCAACCGGTTTCTCCCGATACCCCGGGGCTGGACACGCTACTGACGACCGGTCTCGTACTGGATATGCAGGCCGGTGACGGCACTTACACCGCGGTCCATCCCCGGTATCCGGCAATGCAGATGGTTCAGCAACTCCACGAGCATTTGGCTGCGGTTGCCGCATTTACGGGCGCGTTACCGGAATTCGTGTCCAGCCTCCTGGAAACGCCCGTCGCACGGCGGACAGCGAACTCGTCGATCCAACTCCTTCTCGGCCGAGACCTGATCAACGAGCACATCGCCCGCGAACACGCCGCCGTCCGCAAGGAGGTCATCTCGGCGCAGCCCGGCCACCGCACCCGCGAGGACCTGGCGTACTCCTACGACCGTGACCACGGCGCCCTCAAGCGCGGCCTGCCCATGCGGACGCTCTACCACAGCTCCGTCCGCCGTGTCCCCACAGTCGGCGCCTGGGCCAGGAACATGTCGGACGCCGGCGCGGAAATCCGCACGCTCAACGGCCGGTTCCCGCGCAGCATCGTCTTCGACCGCCGTGTCGCCTTCGTCCCCGCGCACCGCAGCGACGGCGACCCCTCCCCGGACGAAGCCGTGATGATCACGGACCCGTACGGCGTGGGGCGGATCGTCGACGTCTTCGACATGTTCTGGGAACGCGCCAGGCCGTGGTACGGCGGAAACGGCCGCGACGACAAGGGCCTTTCCACCACCGGCACCCAGCGGGCGATCCTGCGCGAGCTGTGCCAGGGCCGTACACAGGCGCAGGCCGCGAAGAACCTGGGCATCGGTTCGGCCTGGATCAACGAGCAGCTGGGACAGCTCCGCAAGAAGCTCGGCGTGCAGACCCTCAACGAGGTCATCTACTGGTGGGCGACGTCCCCCGACCAGGAAGAAGACGACTGACGGGCCCGACGCGCCGCCCTACGAGGCGACCGGGGTACGCCAGGCCAGCGTGACCCGGTCGTCCACATCGCGTACCCCGCGCGCCCGCGCGGGGTGCACGAGGACCTTCTCCAGCAGCAGCACCACCAGGGCCCGCTTGGAGGCGTGCGGCGCGTGCTCCCACCAGCGGGCCAGGTCCTCGACCCCGCCCAACGGCACATCCACCACCTGCTCCAGGTGCCGCAGCCGCGCCCGCTCCTTCTTCAGGCTCTGCCCGATGGTCCGGTCCGTGGCGACGAGAGTGCTCCGCGAAAGGTCCCCCTTCGCGTACGGCTCGGCAAGCTCGGCCCGCGACTTCTCCAGCTGGGCTATCCGGCCGCGCACCTCCTCGGCCTCGTCGGCCAACTGCGCGCGGGCCGCCTCCAGTGCCGCCTGCGCGCCCGGGCGCAGCAGCTCACCGAGGATGTGCTCGGCCACGTATTCCTCGAGCAACGCCGCGTTGATGCGGACCTTGCCGCACCCGCCGCGACCCTCGAACGTGGTCTGGCAGCGGTAGGACGGCGTTCCCGCGCCGGTGCGGGCGCCGGCCATGCGCTGCTGGCACTGCCCGCACTCGCTCACCCCGCCCGCCAACAGGTACTCGTGATCGGGGGCCCGGTCCTCCGCGCTTCGCGTACCGCCAGGCCGGCCGGGCCGCAGCTCCTGAAGACTCCGGAACTCCTCCGGTGTGATCAGCGCCTCCCGGCCGGTCTCGACGAGCTCGCTCGTGGCAGGGTCCCGCTCCAGTCCGGCGATCGCCGGATTGTCCAGCAGGCGGCCGAGCGTCATGCTCGTCCACGCCCCACCCATCGTGCCGCGGTGGCCCTCGGCCGTCATCCAGGCCGCGACCTCAGCCTGCGACTGGCCGGCGCGGATACGGCTGACAGCCTCGCGCACAGCCTGCCGCTCCTCGGCGCGGACCCGCGTCAGTGCCTGGTTATCGAAGCCGTACAAGCGCGGCATGCCACCCGTTCCCCACTCATTCAGCCGGCCGTGCAGGTCCTCCCTGACGCAGCGAGCCGATCCCCAGCGCCTCCCAGAGGGCGGCCGTAGGAATCCGTATCGTGCTCCCCATCGTCAGCGTCCGCACGGGAAACTGACCGACCTTGATCAGGTCGTACGCCTTGTTGTGACCGATGCCCAGTGCGCGGGCCGCAGTCACGACGTTGACCGTCGCGGGCAGCGCCAAGACCTCGTCCAGGCTCATTCCGCGCTGTTCGGCGGCCAGAGTGCTCATCGTCGCCATATTCGTTGTCGCGTTCTCCCCCGCGCCAACTTGTGCCACACCATACACGCGGTACCAGGTAACAGGGAGTCTTGGCCAGCATCGTTAGGGAAGAATGTGCGCCCACAGTGAAAACCCGACGTGGGGGTGGGGGACAGTGTTCGAGGACAGGACATACAAAAGGTGCTCCTGTAAGGGCCCGCTGGTGGACAAGGACGGCCAACCGGTCCTGGACGACGACGGCAACCAGAAGATCGGCAGCCTGGAGAAGAACTGCCCCAAGCTGAAGCAGCGCGACCACGGCTCCTGGTACTACTCCATCGAGCTACCGCCCGGCCCGGACGGCAAACGCCTCCCCCGCGCGAAAAAGGGCGGCTTCCGCACAAAGAAGGAAGCCGCCACCGCAGCTGAGGCAGTCTGGAAACTCGCGCAGGATGGCGTAGACGTCCTTAGCGAGGAGACCGTCGCCGACTATCTGCACCGCTGGTTCGCCAAGCGCGTCGACCTCAAGCGGTCCACCCGCAAAAGCTACGAGGACTACATCGACCGGGTCTTCATCCCCTACCTCGGCGCCATCAAGCTGCTGCAACTGCGCACCCGCCACATCCAGGGCATGTTCGAGAAGATGTGGGCCGACAACGAGGTCCACGCTGAAAACCGCCTCAAGGCGCACCAGGCCCTCGAAGCCGAACGCGCCGCGCACACGGCCTGGAAGGACTGCCCGACCCGGCCGCGCCCCGAGGGGCTGCGCCAGGCGTGGCAGGACGCCAAAGCCGCCCTGAAGGAAGCCCGAGCCCTGCCCACGCATGTGACCGGCCCCGGCACACAGGTCAGGATGCGCAACACGCTCTCCGGCGCCCTGGACGACGCCGTGAACGAGAAGCTGATCTCCGAGAACTGGACGAAAGGCGTCGTCCTGCCGAAGTACGTCCGCCCCAAGCCGCTCGTGTGGACACCGGCCCGGGTCGAAGCCTGGCGTCAGACCGGCGAGAAGCCCGGCAAGGTCATGGTGTGGATGCCCGAGCAGACAGGCGCGTTCCTGGACGCCGTCGCCGGGCACCGCCTGTACCCGATGTTCCACCTGATGGTCTTCCGCGGTCTGCGCCGGGGCGAGGCTGCCGGCCTGCCGTGGGCAGAGACTGACCTGACACACGGCACCGTGCACATCAGCGAGCAGCTGGTGGTCGCGTCATACGACGTGTGGGAGGACACCCCCAAGAGCGAGAGCGGCGAGCGGACGATCAAGCTGGACTCGGAGACGCGGAAGCTGCTGGAACTGTGGCGCGCGCGGCAGGCCGGGGAGCGCGCCGAGTGGGAGGAGAGCGCCAAGACGTGGAAGGACACGGGCTTGGTGTTCACCTGGGAGGACGGTCGCGCCTACCACCCGGAGCACCTGTCGCAGACGTTCACGCGCCTGGTGACGAGGCTCGGCCTGCCGCCGGTGCGGCTGCACGACCTGCGGCACTGCGCGGCGACGCTGTCGCTGGCCGCCGGCCTGCACATGAAGGCCATCCAGACTCTGCTGGGGCACGGCTCGTACTCGCTGACCGCCGACACGTACACGTCGGTGCTGCCGCAGTTCGAGGACGCCCAGGCCGAGGCTCCGCTTGCTCTGGTCCCGCGCAGGTCCCCGGCGCGCCGTGACATGGCTCACGAGCCGGACGCGAAGGCCGGTGCTCCGGCGGCCGAGAATCCCGTCGGCGTTCCCAGCGAGGACGCCGCCTAACGGCTCGTTCCCATGGCGTTCCCATCGACGCTAAACAGGCCCATCGGAGATGGTCTCCGGTGGGCCTGATTCATGCTCCGACGCAGGTCAGAGGGTGAGCCCCCTGTCGGATTCGAACCGACGACCTTCGCTTTACAAGAGCGGCGCTCTGACCAGCTGAGCTAAGGAGGCGTGCACGTGTGTGCCCGAGCAGTGTACCCAGGTCCCAGCCCGGCACCGTCGAAAATTTCCGCGAAGTTCACAGTCACCCGGGTACTGACAGAGCAGGTGAATGGCAGGTACGGTCCTGAGCCAGTTCACTCTTGTGGACTACACCACAACGGAACCTCCGTAGTGGCACACCACCTTTACAACGGATCGTCCGGCACGTTCCTGCCGGTGAAGGGGGCCCATTCACCATGGCCACTGTCTCGTTCGACAAGGCGACCCGGATATACCCGGGTTCCACCAAGCCCGCCGTCGACGCACTCGACATCGAGATCGAGGACGGGGAGTTCCTCGTCCTGGTCGGCCCGTCGGGCTGCGGCAAGTCCACCTCGCTCCGCATGCTGGCGGGGCTCGAGGACGTGAACGCCGGCGCCATCCGCATCGGTGACCGCGACGTCACGCATCTGCCGCCCAAGGACCGGGACATCGCCATGGTGTTCCAGAACTACGCGCTCTACCCGCACATGACGGTCGCCGACAACATGGGCTTCGCCCTCAAGATCGCCGGTGTCGCGAAGGCGGAGATCCGCAAGAAGGTCGAGGAGGCCGCGAAGATCCTCGACCTCACCGAGTACCTGGACCGCAAGCCGAAGGCGCTCTCCGGCGGTCAGCGCCAGCGTGTCGCCATGGGCCGCGCCATCGTGCGCGAGCCGCAGGTCTTCCTCATGGACGAGCCGCTGTCCAACCTGGACGCCAAGCTCCGTGTCTCCACCCGTACGCAGATCGCGTCGCTCCAGCGCCGCCTCGGCATCACCACGGTGTACGTGACCCACGACCAGGTCGAGGCCATGACGATGGGCGACCGCGTGGCCGTGCTGAAGGACGGTCTCCTCCAGCAGGTGGACTCGCCGCGCAACATGTACGACCGCCCGGCCAACCTCTTCGTCGCCGGCTTCATCGGTTCTCCGGCGATGAACCTCGTCGAGGTCCCGATCACGGACGGCGGCGTGAAGTTCGGCAACAGCGTGGTGCCGGTGAACCGCGAGGCCCTCAAGGCCGCCTCGGACAAGGGCGACCGCACGGTCACGGTCGGCGTCCGCCCCGAGCACTTCGACGTGGTCGAGCTGGGCGGCTCCGCCGCCGGCTCGCTGTCCAAGGACGCCGAGGACGCCCCGGCCGGCCTCGCCGTCTCCGTGAACGTCGTCGAGGAACTGGGCGCCGACGGCTACGTCTACGGCACCGCCGAGGTCGGCGGCGAGCCCAAGGACCTGGTGGTCCGCGTCGGCGGCCGTCAGGTGCCGGAGAAGGGCGCGCAGCTGCACATCGTGCCGCGGCCGGGCGAGACCCACGTGTTCTCGACCTCGACCGGCGAGCGCCTCTCCGACTGAGGTCCGCCCACCGGCCGGCCCGGCACCCGGTGCCGGTGATCCCGTGACGAAGTGACGAAGAGGGCCCCGCAGCCGATCGCAGGGCCCTCTTCGCTGTCGACAAATACCCCGGCATACACGGCATTTCGACCACGAACGTCAACCCCCTACCCGGAAATCCCCACTTTCTCATCCCCCGTACCGGTGACTAAATGTCGCCAAATCACTACACCGCGCTACCCTCACTCGCGTGAAGCACACCACTACTCCTCGGACACGGCGCGGCCGTGGCCCCGCCCGCGGGATCGGCCGCACCCTGGCCCTCGTCCTGCCCGTCGTCCTGGTGCTGTCCGGGACCCTCGCGGTCACCCGCGTGAACTGGTCGGGGGGCTCGTCGAACTCGGTGCTCGCCGCGTCCGTCGCAGACGTCTCCACGCGCGCCTCCTCCCGCGCCCCGCAGGACGTACTGCGCGACAAGCTCCTGCTG
The DNA here is from genome assembly GCF_042889625.1 of Streptomyces sp. NPDC002573. Classification (NCBI taxonomy): domain Bacteria; kingdom Bacillati; phylum Actinomycetota; class Actinomycetes; order Kitasatosporales; family Streptomycetaceae; genus Streptomyces; species Streptomyces sp. NPDC002573. The sequence goes on from NZ_JBIARC010000027.1 coordinate 18,291, forward strand.
GAGCTCCAGGACAGGAACCCGGGCGTCGCGCTCACCCACCTCCAGCAGGCGGTCAACGGCCGCCCGTCGCTGGCGAGGCACTGCGCGTCCATCGCCCGCGCGCTCGGCCGCGCCGCCGTCCGTATCTACGGCCCCACGCGCGCCCAGTCCTACGCCCGCCCGGTCTGCGACACCTCCTTCGCCTCCGGCGTGGCCGCACGGCGCGGCTGAGCCTGCCGGCCGCCCGGACGTCGGACGGGGCGCGCGACGTACAGTTCGGTCATGACCGATCCGAACGCCGCCTCGCGCCCCGTTCAAGCCGTCATCCTGGCCGGGGGCCAGGGCTCACGGCTGCGTCCGTACACCGATGACCGGCCCAAGCCGATGGTGGAGATCCCGGGCACCGGGACTCCGATCATCGGCCACCAGCTCGCCTGGCTCGCCGAAGAGGGTGTGACGGACGTCGTGGTCTCCTGCGGCCACCTCGCCGACGTCCTCCAGCGGTGGCTGGACTCCACCGATCTGCCCGTGCACGTCACGACGGTCGTCGAGGCGGAGCCGCTCGGCCGTGGCGGCGGTCTGCGCTACGCCGCCGAGCATCTGCCGCACCCCGACCGGCCGTGGTACGCCACCAACGGCGACATCTGGACCCGGTTCTCGCTGCGGGACATGGCGGACTTCCACGCCGAACGTGGCGCGGCCGCCACGCTCGCGCTGGCCCGCCCGCGCATCCCCTGGGGTGCTGTCAAGACGGACGGCTTCGGGCACGTCACGGACTTCATCGAGGCCCCGCCGTCGACGTTCGAGATCAACGCGGGCGTCTACGTGTTCTCGGCCGAGTTCGCCAAGATGCTCCCCGAGCGCGGCGACCACGAGCGCACGACCTTCCCCCGGCTGGCCCGGGAACGCCGCCTGGCCGGCTTCCCCCTCCCCCAGGGCGCCTACTGGCGGGCCATCGACACGGCGAAGGACCTCACGGAGGCGGCCAAGGAACTGGCGGCCCTGGGCCGCTGACCCGGCCGCCCGCCCCGGGACATGAGAAGGGCCCCGCACCTCCCATGTGCGGGGCCCTGTCTGTCTTCACCTGTTGTCTTCGTCTGTCTTCGCGAGGACCGGTCGGGGTCAGCCCAGGAGGCCGCCCACCAGGTGGTCCGAGCCTCCGGAGCCGCTTCCGCCGCCGCTGCTGCCGCTCGCACCGCCCGTCGGGCCGCCCGTGCCGCTGCCGCCCGAGGAGGACGGTCCGGCGCTGGTGCTGGGGGCCTGCCGCACCGGTGCCGAGTGCTGCGGCGGGGCCTGGCCCGCGGTGCCCTGGGTCTGGCTCGGCCGACTGCCGGTGACGGAGCCGGTCGCCCCGGCCGTCCCCGGCGTGGTGACCTCGCTCGACGGCGACGACGAGTTGGACCCTCGCGTCGCCGAGGGCCGCGAGGCCGAGGGGCTGGAGGAGTGCTGCCGCCAGCCCGGCGTCCCGGGCAGCGGCGAGCCCGGCAGCTCGTTGCGCGGCGCCTCCCCGGGGCCGGGGACGACCACGCGGTGCGTGTCCCGGACCGCCCCGCCGAGCAGCGACCCGACGAGCAGCGTCACCCCGGTCACGAGCGCGGTCAGCAGCGCGCCCCGGCGCAGCACATAGCGCCGCAGCTCCCAGATGTCCGCCCGCGGACCGAGCCTGCGCCAGGCGGCGCCCGCGAGCCGGCCGTCCACGGAGTACACCGGCGCCCCGGCGATGACCAGCGGCGACCAGGCCGCGAGGTAGATGATGTCGGGCGCGTCGTACGCGGGCGCCGTCCGCCAGCTCACGGTGACGATGAGCGCCGCGGACAACAGCGCGCCGACCGCGGCCGCGACCCGCTGCCACAGGCCGAGGACCGTGAGCACGCCCGCGATCACCTGGAGGAAGGCGACGACGAGCCCGGTCCCTACGGGGTGCTGGAGCGCGAACTGGCGCATCGGCTCGGCGACTTGCCAGGGGTGGAGCGTGCTGAGCCAGGTGACCATGGAGCCCCGTTTGCCGCCGTCGAAGTAGACGGGGTCGCAGAGCTTGCCCATGCCGGCGTAGGCGGAGATGGAGCCCAGGAAGATACGCAGCGGCAGCAGCACCACGCCGAGGTTCATCCGGCGGCCCGGATAGTAGGCGTGCCGCACCCCCGCCGCGGCGGCGGACGCGGCCGGTGTGCCCCCGCGCCGCCTGCCCCGGGGTCCCGGGACCGCGGACTGGACCTCGTCCCTGAACAGGGGGCCGCCGTAGGGCTGTTCGTCGTGATCCGGCAGGCCGTAGGCCGGGTCGCCGTAGGGCGGGTCCGCGTAGGGCGAGTCGGCGTAGGCCGGTCCGCCGTAGAGCGGTTGAGTGTAGGCCGGTTCGTCGTAGAGCGGTTGCGTGTAGGCCGGTTCGTCGTAGGTGCTGCCCGGGTTGCGCATGTGCGGCAGCAGCCGGGTCGCGCCGGAGTCGTAGCCGTGGCCGGGCAGGTCCCGCATGCCGAGGCGGGACATGAGCTGGGTCGCGCCCCCGTCGCCGGCCGCTTCCTCACCGTGGCCGATGCTCTGGCTCCGTACAGCCTGCAGCAGCCGGTGGGCGCCGGTGTCGTCGGGCGCGGACCTTCCGGTCCACACCACGGGACGACGGCGGCCCACGGCATCGGCGTCCTGGGGGCCGCTCAGCTGCCGCGCCGCGTGCGGGGACGGGGCGCGCCGTGTCGACGCGCCCAACTTCACGCGGAAGCTCGCATGATTGACGACGACCTGCGCCGGGTCGCTCGGCACCTTCACCATGCTCAGCGCGGGGGCGTCGTCGAATCCCGACGACCGCTCCCCCGTGGGTGTGCGGCGTGTTCTGGTGTCCACACTCATCTAACCGAGTGACGTGTGGTTAGGACACTGCTTTGACCGCGTGGATCTGTCCGGACCCCGTCAAGCTTGTCCCGTACGACCGGTTTCCCCCGTACGGGTGAGTACCCGAACGGTCGCCCGGGCCTGTCAGAGCGGTCTGTTCAGGCCCGGCACCCGTCGGCCTCAGGCGCGCCTGCGGGCCGCCTCGTACAGCACGATCCCCGCGGCCACACCCGCGTTGAGCGACTCGGCGCCGCCCGGCATCGGGATCCGCACCCGGTAGTCGCAGGTCTCGCCGACCAGCCGGGACAGGCCCTTGCCCTCGCTGCCGACCACGATCGCGACCGGCCCCTGAAGGGCGTCCAGGTCGCCGAGCTCGGCCTCCCCGTCCGCGGCGAGGCCGACGACGGTGATGCCCGCCTTCTTGTACGCCTCCAGGGCGCGCGTCAGATTGGTGGCGCGCGCGACGGGCGTACGGGCGGCCGTACCGGCGGACGTCTTCCACGCACCGGCGGTCATCCCGGCGGCACGCCGCTCGGGCACGACGACGCCGTGCCCGCCGAAGGCCGACACGGACCGCACGACCGCGCCCAGGTTCCGCGGGTCGGTCACCCCGTCGAGGGCGACGATCAGCGGGTCCTCGCCCTCGTCGAACGCGGCCTCGACGAGGTCCTCGGGGTGCGCGTACTCGTACGGCGGGACCTGAAGGACCAGCCCCTGGTGGTTGAGGCCGTTCGTCATGCGGTCGAGCTCGGGACGCGGGGCCTCCATGAGGTTGATCCCGCCGCGCTCCGCCGCGAGCTGGAGCGCCTCGCGCACCCGCTCGTCGCTGTCGATGAACTGCTGGACGTACAGCGTGGACGCGGGCACGCCCTCGCGGAGCGCCTCGACGACCGGGTTGCGCCCGACGACCAGCTCGGACGACGACTTTCCGCCCGTACGACGCTGCGGGCGTCCCTGGACGCGGCGCGCCTTCGCCTGGGCGGCACGCTGCTTGGCGTGTCCCTTGCGCATCTCGGCGGGCGGGGTCGGACCCTTGCCCTCCAGGCCGCGGCGCCGCTTGCCGCCGCTGCCGACCTGCGCGCCCTTCTTGCCGGACATGCGGCGGTTGTTCGCGGCCATGACCTACCTGTCTGTTGAAGCCTTCGTACGTACGTCTATGCAGTGTGCCGCCCGGAGGGCCGGGCGGCACAATCGATCAACGAGTCGCCGGGACGCGATCAGCGCGAGCCGAGTGTCCAGCGCGGGCCCTGGGGGCTGTCCTCGATCACGAGTCCGGACTGGTTCAGCTGGTCGCGGATGGCGTCCGCGGTGGCCCAGTCCTTGCGGGCCCGGGCGGCCTCGCGCTGCTGGAGCACCAGACCCACGAGGCTGTCGACGACCCCGTGCAGATCCTCGCCGCGGTCGCCCTCCCCGGCCCACTGCGCGTCGAGCGGGTCGAGGCCGAGGACGCCGAGCATGGCCCGCACCTCGGCGAGCCGGGCCACGGCGGCCTCCTTGTCGTCGGCGGCCAGCGCGCTGTTGCCCTGCCGGACGGTGGTGTGCACGACGGCCAGCGCCTGCGGCACGCCCAGGTCGTCGTCCATCGCCTCGGCGAAGGCGGGCGGCACCTCGTCGGCGGGCTCGACGGCACCGCCGGCCTTCTCCACGACGCGCTGCATGAAGCCCTCGATGCGGGCGAACGCGGACTCGGCCTCCAGCAGGGCGTCCTCGCTGTACTCGATCATCGAGCGGTAGTGCGGGGTGCCCAGGTAGTAGCGCAGCACGATGGGGCGCCAGCGCTTGACCATCTCGGAGACCAGCACCGAGTTGCCGAGGGACTTCGACATCTTCTCGCCGCTCATGGTGACCCAGGCGTTGTGCAGCCAGTACCGGGCGAACTCGTCGCCGTAGCCCTTGGCCTGGGCGATCTCGTTCTCATGGTGCGGGAAGATCAGGTCGATGCCGCCGCCGTGGATGTCGAAGACCGACCCGAGGTACTTGTGCGCCATCGCCGAGCACTCCAGGTGCCAGCCCGGGCGGCCGCGTCCCCAGGGCGTCTCCCAGTTGGGCTCGCCCGGCTTCACGGCCTTCCACATGGCGAAGTCACGCGCGTCGCGCTTGCCGGTCTCGCCCTCCTCGGAGGGCTGGCGCAGATCGTCGAGCTCCTGCCTGGACAGCGACAGATAGCCGCGCAGGGAGCGCACGTCGAAGTAGACGTTGCCGTCGGCCTCGTAGGCGTGTCCGCGCTCGATGAGCCCGCGCATCATCTCGATCATCTCGGGCACATGGCCGGTGGCGCGGGGCTCGTAGGTGGGCGGCAGGCAACCGAGGGCGCGGTAGCCGTCGTTGAAGGCGCGCTCGTTCTCGTAGCCGATTGCCCACCACGGACGGTTCTGCTCGGACGCCTTCTTGATGATCTTGTCGTCGATGTCCGTGACGTTGCGGACGAACGTCACGTCGAAGCCGCGGTACTCGAACCAGCGGCGCATGATGTCGAAGTTCAGGCCGGAGCGGATGTGCCCGATGTGCGGCGGCGCCTGCACGGTGGCACCACACAGGTAGATCGAGACACAACCCGGCTGGAGCGGGGTGAAGTCACGGATCTGCCGGGCGCTGGTGTCGTACAGGCGAATAGTCACGTGTCCAGAGTAGTGGGCCGTGGGGAGTGCCTCACGCCCTTTGCCGCCTTCGTGACCAACGTCAGGGGCGCCCGGGGATCCGCCCTCACAGGCCCCCGGCCACCCTGCGCGGGACGATCCGCACCACCACCCGCTCGGCGTCCCGCACCGAGTCCGGGTTGAACTCCGCGTACTTCTTCCCGGTGTACTTCAGCGACAGCTCGTCGATGAGTTCCGGGGCGCCCTCCGACGTGAGCTCCGCGGTCCCCCTGATCTCGGCGTACTCGTACGGCGAATCGGGGTCCTGGACCACGACGCTCACCCGGGAGTCGCGGTCCAGGTTCTGCTTCTTGCGCCGGTCCACGGTGGTGGAGACCAGGAGCTGGTCACCGTCCCGCGTGACCCACACCGGGGACAGCTGCGGGCTCCCGTCGGGCTGGATCGTGCCCAGGACCACGAAGACGGGGCGGTCGAGCAGGACCTTGAGCCGGTCGGACAGAGCGGCGGTTGCCATGGGGTACCTCCGGGGACCTCGGTCACTGGTGCCCCTCGGGTACCCCCGCGCTCTCAGTCCACCCGCGCCACGAGCGCCGTGGCGACGGCCATCAGCCCTTCGCCGCGCCCCGGGAAACCGAGGCCGTCCGTCGTCGCGCCCGAGACCGACACGGGGGCGCCCGCCGCCTCCGAGAGGATCTTCTGCGCCTCGTCGCGGCGCTTGCCGATCTTCGGACGGGGTCCGACGACCTGCACCGCGATGTTCCCGATCCGGAACCCGGCCGAGCGGACGATCCGCGCCGCCTCGGTCAGCAGCGTGACGCCCGAGGCGCCGGACCACTCGGGGCGGCCCGTGCCGAAGTGCTGCCCCAGGTCACCGAGCCCGGCGGCCGAGAACAGCGCGTTGCACGCGGCGTGCGCGACCACGTCGGCGTCCGAGTGGCCCGCGAGTCCGGGCCCCTCGCCGTCCCACTTCAGGCCCGCGCACCACAGCTCCCGCCCTTCCTCGAAGGCGTGGATGTCGGTGCCGATGCCCACCTGCGGCAGCAGCGGTGCCTCAGAAGCCATCGTTCAGCCTCCTGCGGGCCAGGACCGCCTCCGCCAGCACCAGGTCCAGGGGCCGCGTCACCTTGAAGGCCTCCTCGTGGCCGGGCACCACGACGACTCCGAGGCCCAGTTGCTCGACCATGCTCGCGTCGTCCGTGACGTTGTCCGTCACCGTCTCGTGCGCGTGGACCAGCGTGGCGCGGTCGAAGCCCTGCGGGGTCTGCACCGCGCGCAGCCGGGCCCGCTCCGGGGTGGCGACCACCGGTTCCGGCTCGCCGGGCGTCGCGGCGGGCTCGACCTCCTTGACGGTGTCGGCGAGCGGCAGCGCCGGCACCACGGCGGGCGCGCCCTCCCGTACCGCGTCGATGACCGCGTCCACCGTGTCCACCGGGACGAGCGGGCGGGCCGCGTCATGGACGAGGACGATCCCGTACTCCGGGGGCAGCGCGTCGAGGCCCAGCTTCACGGACTCCTGACGGGTGTCCCCGCCGGGCACGACCATGAAGTCCGTGCGCTCGGGCAGCGCATGCGCGTCCAGGAGCGACTTGACCTCGGCGGCGCCGTCCGGCGGGGCCACGACGATCACCAGGGAGACGGCGCGGGACGCGGCCATCGCGCGTACCGCGTGGATGAGCATGGGGGTGCCGTTGAGTGTGCGAAGCGCCTTGGGGGCACCGGGACCGAGGCGAACTCCCCGGCCGGCGGCCGGAATCACCGCGGCGATACGGGTCGCCGCCTGGGACGGGACTCCGGCGGGTGAAGGGCGCGAATCGTCAGACATCGGTTCCTGTCAGGTTTGTGTGCTCGGCCGGGATGGGTATGGCCCTGGGGGTGCCCCCTGCTCGAACGCAGCAGAGAGCTTGGGGGAGTGCCGGGCGCGAGCCTCGACCGGACCCTTCCGTGACATCCGGTCGAGCCAGCTGCCCGGGCCCGGCACGCCAAGTATCGGGGTTTCCCCCCGGCGCCGGACATCCGGGCAGGGCTCCAGACCTCGGCAAGGTCCCACATATGCGTGTGCCTGTAGGGACGACGCGTGCCTGTAGGGAGTGTGCCTGTGGGTACGAACATGCCGCAGCGCCCGGCGACAGCTACTGCGTCATCGGGCACCGCGGCATGTACATGGGTGCTGTGCACCGGTCCGACCGCCAGGCACCTCCGGAGGCCGGGCGGGGCCCCTCGGGGGAACCGGGCGGAGCGGAAGGGCGTCAGGACGCGAGGACCTCGTCGAGCAGCGCCTCGGCCTTGTCCTCGTTCGTATTCTCCGCGAGGGCCAGCTCGCTCACCAGGATCTGCCGAGCCTTGGCGAGCATCCGCTTCTCACCAGCGGACAGTCCGCGCTCGCGCTCGCGACGCCACAGGTCACGGACGACTTCCGCGACCTTGATGACATCGCCGGAGGCGAGCTTCTCCAGATTTGCCTTGTAGCGACGCGACCAGTTCGTGGGCTCCTCGGCGTACGGCGCGCGCAGCACCTCGAAGACCCGGTCCAGCCCGTCCTGACCGACCACATCACGCACGCCGACGAACTCCGCATTGTCCGCTGGCACACGCACCGTCAGGTCGCCCTGGGCGACCTTCAGCACCAAGTAGGTCTTGTCCACGCCTTTGATCTGGCGAGTTTCGATGGCCTCGATCAGCGCGGCCCCGTGATGGGGATAGACCACGGTGTCGCCAACCTTGAACGTCATGTGACAGGTACCCCTTCCGTGGCTATCCAGGGTAACACGGAAACCGCGTCTTCTGAATGGCGTTTTCGCAGGTCAGGGCATATCTCGGGGCTTGACAACCGCGACAGGAACGTGCTTCGAGGGCAGAGCGGAAGAGGGTATTCGCAGGTCGGACCGGCTCTGCGGGCGCAGAGAAACCCGTACGTTACACGCTTCGGAGGCCACCAGACGACGCCTGATCATCCCCTTTTGTCCGGCCCCAAGCGCTCGACTTACGCTACTCCGTTCGGTGCCCGGCGTCGCGTCCGGGCCGAATCAGGAATTGATCAAGACAGACGCCGATCCCGAACCGTTTGTCCGTGTGATCGATTTTCGGCACCGGTCGCGCATTACTTGCCGGAAATCCGAACAGAACCGAGCCGGTTATGTGAATGGAAGGCCAAGCCGAGGTCAAAGTGGCTGATGGGGCAGCTGCGAACGATGAGGTCGGAGTGGTCGGGGTGGACCCGGTGGACGACCCCGCGGAGCGCGCGCCCTCTCCCCCGGCAACCCCGCGCCGTATCCCGGGGGACCCGCGCCGGACCCCCTTCCGGGACGAACTCGGGGCCCTTGGGGAGGGTCGGGTGCGGTGGCCGGGGAACGGCTCGGTAACCTAAGGCCGCTGACAAACACTTAGGGCGGCTTTATCAGGGGGTCGCCCTGCTCCGCCCACGTTCAAGGAGTTGCCGCCGCCGTGAGCAGCAGCCTTCGACGCGGCGCCCTCGCCGCCGCCGCCATCGCGTTCTCGATCGCCTCGCTCGCCGCATGCGGCGCCGGCAACGACAGCCAGACGCTCGAGATCAAGCCGGACAACGCCGCGACCAGCGTCGGCGCCATCAAGGTCCAGAACGCTCTCGTCATCACCCAGCCCGACCCGAAGGCCACCGGCCCCGCGGTGATCTCGGCGACCGTCTTCAACTCCGGCCGCACCGACCAGACGCTGGACTCGGTCAGCGTGGACGGGGACGGCACCGCCACCCTCTCCCCCGCCAAGGGCTCGGGCAAGCTGACCGTCCCGGCCGGCGGCTCCCTCGTCATCGGCGGCAAGGGCAACGCCTCCGCCGTCCTGGACAGCGTGGGCGCCTCCGTCAAGAACGGCAACGCACAGAAGATCACGTTCAGCTTCAGCCAGACCGGCGACGTGAGCCTGGGGGCGTTCGTGGTGCCTGCCGAGAGCTACTTCACCAAGTGGGGACCGAGCAACATCCCCACGCCGACCACCACCGCCTCGCCGACGGTGACCACGGGCGCCAAGCCCTCGAAGCCGGCCACGGGCTCGCCCGCCGCGGGCTCGACCGGCAAGCCCGGGCACAAGGAGTCCGGCAAGCCCGGACACGACGCGTCCGCGAGCGCGACGGCGACCGCCAGCCAGTGACACCGGGGGCGGGGCCGCGGCCCCGCCCGTAGGGTCGTACACGCGAAGGGCGGCACCCCACCGGGGTGCCGCCCTTCGTCGTACGCACACGCGGTCATGAGGACCGCGGGCGGTGGGCCGGTTTACGGCTCGAACTTGTAGCCGAGACCGCGGACCGTGACCAGGTAGCGCGGGGCGCCCGGGTCCGGCTCGATCTTGGCGCGCAGGCGCTTGACGTGGACGTCCAGGGTCTTGGTGTCACCGACGTAGTCGGCGCCCCAGACCCGGTCGATGAGCTGCATACGGGTCAGCACACGGCCCGCGTTGCGCAGCAGCATCTCCAGGAGGTCGAACTCCTTCAGCGGCAGGTCGACCTTCGAGCCGGAGACCGTCACCACGTGCCGGTCGACGTCCATGCGGACCGGTCCGGCCTCCAGGGCGGCGGGGGTCACCTCCTCCGGCTCACCGCGGCGGCGCAGGACGGCCCGGATCCGGGCGACCAGCTCGCGCGAGGAGAACGGCTTGGTGACGTAGTCGTCGGCCCCTATCTCCAGCCCGACCACCTTGTCGATCTCGCTGTCCTTGGCGGTCACCATGATCACCGGGACGTTGGACCGGCCGCGCAGCTGGCGGCAGACCTCGGTGCCCGGCAGACCGGGCAGCATCAGGTCGAGCAGGACGAGATCGGCGCCATTGCGCTCGAACTCGTCGAGACCGTCGGGCCCGGTGGTCGCGATGGCGACCTCGAAGCCCTCCTTGCGGAGCATGTAGGACAGGGCGTCGCTGAAGGACTCCTCGTCCTCGACGACGAGCACTCGGGTCACGGAAGGACCTCCGGGGCGGGAAGCGGTTCATACGGGGAAGAGACGGTGGTCGTCCCGTCGGGCCGGCCGTCCTCGTCTTCGAGGTCGGACGGATGGTCGGTCGCACGGTCACGGGAGGCACCCGGCTCCGGCAGCCGCAGGGTGAACGTGGAGCCCTGTCCCTCCGAGCTCCACACCGTGACCTCCCCGCCGTGCGAGGCGGCCACATGCTTGACGATCGCGAGACCCAGGCCCGTACCGCCCGTGGCACGGGAGCGGGCCGGGTCGACGCGGTAGAAGCGCTCGAAGATGCGCTCCTTGTCCTTGTCGGAGATGCCGATGCCCTGGTCGGTCACGGCAAGTTCGATCATGTCCCCGCCGGTCGCCGGCACCCTGCGGGCGGCGATGCCGACGCGGGTACGGGCGGGCGAGTAGTTGACGGCGTTCTCCACGAGGTTGCCGAGGGCGGCGGCCAGCTGGCCGCGGTTGCCCCAGACATGCAGATCGGCGGTGCCTCCGGCGGCCATCGTGATCTGCTTGGTGCCGGCCTGGTGGCGGCAGCGGTCGATGGCCTCGGCGACGAGTTCGTCGACCCGCACGGGCTCGGCGTCCTCCAGCGGATCGTCGTTCTGCACCCGGGACAGGTCGATGAGCTCCTGCACCAGGTTGGTCAGCCGGGTGGCCTCGATCTGCATACGGCCGGCGAAGCGCTCCACGGCCTCGGGGTCGTCGGAGGCGTCCATCACGGCCTCGGAGAGCAGCGACAGGGCGCCCACCGGCGTCTTCAGCTCATGGCTGACGTTCGCCACGAAGTCACGGCGCACCGCCTCTATCCGCCGGGCCTCGGTGAGGTCCTCGACGAGCAGCAGCACCAGCCGGGAGCCGAGCGGGGCCACACGCGCGGAGACTGCGAGGGCTTCTCCGCGCCCGGTGCCGCGGCGCGGCAGGTCCAGCTCGACCTGTCGTATCTCGCCGTCCCGGCGGGTGTCGCGTGCCATCTGGAGCATCGGCTCGACCGCGAGTTTGCCCCCGCGCACCAGGCCCAGGGCATAGGCGGCGGAGCTTGCCTTGACGACGGCGTCGGACTCGTCGAGCACGACGGCCGAGGACCGCAGCACGGACAGCACCGTGTCCACGCCCGGCGGAAGCACGGGGTCCGTGTGCAGGGAGGTGCGGGTGGGGCGCTTCTGGTCGCGCTCGCTCCAGCGGAACGCCAGCATGGCGATGACACCGGTGAGCACTCCGGCGATCGCTGCCGCTGCGGCGACCGCCGCGTTCACGTCCATGCACCCAGGTTAGGCACGTCCTGACACTTACCCACAGCCATGCGAGTGCGACCTCGAACACTCGTCGCCCAGAGTTCACCTTGGAGCCAGTATTGATTCATTTCAGATGCCGGAAACGGTCGCGTACGGCCCGGAACGTGGGAGCGTGGGGACCGTAGGGCGCCGTGACCACCGTGTTCGCCATGGTGACGACAAGCTCCGGCCCCCGGCCCCCGGAACAGACGTAAGAGAGGGAACCCTGATGCGGGACGCGTACCATGAGGAACTTGACTCGATCGGCGAGGGTCTGGTCGAGATGGCCCGGCTCGTCGGGTCGGCGATCGGACGCGCCACGACGGCGATCCTCGACTCCGACCTCAAGCTGGCGGAGACCGTGATCGAGGGCGACAAGAAGGTCGACGATCTTCAGCACGACCTGGAGGCGCGCGCGATAGCCCTCCTCGCCCGCCAGCAGCCGGTGGCGACGGACCTGCGCATCGTCGTCACGTCGCTGCGGATGAGCGCCGACCTGGAGCGCTCGGGCGACCTCGCCCAGCACGTCGCGAAGCTGGCCCGGCTGCGCTTCCCGGAGCGCGCCGTCCCGCAGGACCTGCACGCCACGATCCTGGAGATGGGCCAGCTCGCGCAGCGCCTGATGGCGAAGGCCGCGGAGGTCATCGTCACGAAGGACATCGACCTGGCGATGCAGCTGGAGCAGGACGACGACGAGATGGACCTCCTGCACCGCACGCTCTTCCAGCACCTGATCGACGACCGCTGGAAGCACGGCATAGAGACCGCCGTGGACGTCACCCTGCTCGGTCGCTACTACGAGCGCTACGCCGACCACGCGGTCGCGGTCGCGAAGCGCGTGGTGTACCTGGTCACGGGTGAGCACGCCGACGATCTCCAGCAGGACATCCCGCCGGTGACGCGCGTGGAAGGCGCCTGACCGCTGCCGGGGCGGAAGGGCTCGAGCCGGGGTCGAAGGAGCCCGGCCGACAGCGGTCGAGCCTCCGTGCGCCGTTGATGCGCCCGCTCCGGCGGGCATGCAATGGGTACAGGCACAGTCTCGTCAGACTTCGAGGAGAGACCCATGGCCGAGGCCCCCAGCACGCCCGACCCCACGCAGGAGCGCGAGACCCAGCAGCCCGTCGAGATCACGAGCCTGCCTCTGGTCGGCGCGTGCGGCTGCGGCTCCGGCTGCGGATGCGGATGCCAGTCGGGTGCACCCTGCCAGTGCGGCTGACGCCGTAGGGCACGCACGATCTCGACCGGTACGACCACCATCGATCACTGAGCACGAGGTGAGGGGCCCGGCCTGCGCGGGGCCCCTCACCTGCATGCCTTCATGCCCGCGCGTCTGCCGCCGTGCCTTTCGTGGCAGCCGGGATCGCGGGAGCGCAGCATGGAGATGGGGAGCATGCGGGCGCACCCGGAAGGAGGTGCGGGCCATGACGCAGTTCATGGACGTGCACCACGACATGCAGGGCATCACGGACGAGCAGCTGAAGCGGGTCCACCGGGCCGATCTCGCCGTGGAGAAGGAGGAGGGCGTGCACTTCGAGCGGGCCTGGGCGGACCCGGAGTCGGGCACGGTGTACTGCCTCTCGGAGGCACCCTCGGCCGAAGCGGTCCGCCGCGTCCACGAACGCGCGGGCCACGCACCCGACGAGATCCACGCGGTGCCGCTGTCCATCTGGTGACCGGCCGGCCGCCGACCGGCCGGGACGTCACGACGCAGGCATTCCGCCCATGCCGCCGCCGGTGAGACCGGGGGCCAGCGCGGGTGCCCAGAAGACGGCGACCGCGAGGGCGAGCGAGACGACGCCCACGACACGCGCCACCAGAAAGCCGCCCGGCAGCCGCTTCTCCGCGGCGACGACGGCGGCCAGGCCCGCCATGGCCCAGAGGTTCATCACCCCGAACGCCGCCAACAGCAGCATCAGGGACCAGCAGCACCCCAGGCAGTACGCGCCGTGGTGCACGCCGGCCCGCAGATGGCGGGAGGGTCCGCGGTACGACGCGTAGCGCAGCATCAGGCCGATCGGGGACCGGCACTTGGCGAGGCAGCGGTCCTTGAGGTTGCCGAGCTGGTAGAGACCGTTGACCGCGAAGACGGCGGAGGCCACCGCCGTCCCCGTCGTGACATGTGCGGTCGCGACCCGGTCCGCGCCCACCGCCAGGGCGTAGGCGGGCAGCCCCGCCGCGGCCCACACCAGCACATAGCCGAGGGTGAACGCGGCCATGCGCGGTGTCCGGTGAGCGGTGACCGTCCGGGCGTACAACGCGGCGACGAGCGCCGTCGCGGGCAGCATCATCGCGGCCATCATCACCGTCCAGACGCCCACGAAGACGAGCAGGCCGCCGGTCGTCGAGCGGGTTCCCATGTCGCCCCGGCGCAGCAGCAGCCAGACCCAGGCGGCGGCCGCCGCGCACAGCACCAGCCCGGTGGGGCCGGCCGGACGGCGGACGGTGACCGCCGTCCTGGTCACGCCGACCACGAGAAGGGCGCCGCGTGTCCGTTGCGGCCGGTGAAGTCCCATGAGCGGCCGTGCACGTCACGGCCCCTCGCCCGGGTGGAGCGGGCGACGGTCAGGGTGCTGTTCGCCGGGTGGAACATCCCCGTCAGTCGCATCACCGGTCCGTCCGCGCCGAACTGCGGGGCCACCTGGTCCTCGATCTCGATGTCGATGGCGTCCGCCACCCGCACGGCGTGCCGCCGGCCGTCGTCGCGGTAGCCGATGGGGACGCGTTCGACGCCGAGGACCTCGCCGATCAACGGGGCGAGCGCCGCCATCGGCCCGCCCGCCTGCCCGGAGAACACCCTTCCCAAGGCGTCCGCCTGGCTGTCGTCGGCCGAACCGTCCACGTACAGCGCCACCTGCCAGCCGCCGTCGGCCATCACACGGGGTGTGTCGGCGAAGACGACGACGGTCCGGTCCGACACGTCCACGCCGTCGACCTCTCCCCGTTCCACATGGAACGCCAGCGTCAGCCGGCAGCGCTCCTGGTCGGCGGGGGCGGTGAGGCCGGAGGTGGTGCAGGGACACACGACGTCGCAGTTGCAGCTCTCCAGATAGGTGCCGCTCAGATTCCAGGCCATGACTCGTCCCGATGTACGTCCCGGACCTGTGCGCCTCCGAGGCCCGGGGACCCTTCCCAGGCCGGGGCCGCCCGTGTCATACGTCGCCGGACGCGTGGTCCTGGCCGACCATGGCGGCCGGGTCGACGGTGCGGTCGAACTCCTCGGCGCTGACATAGCCGGAGGCCAGGGCGGCCTCGCGCAGCGTGGTGCCCTCGTCATCGGCCTTGTGGGCGATGGCGGAGGCCTTGTCGTAGCCGATCACCGGTGACAGCGCGGTGACCAGCATCAGGGACCGGTTGACGAATTCGTCGATCCGGGAGCGGTCGAGCTGGGCGCCCTCGATGCAGTACCGGCGCAGCTTGTCGCAGGCGTCGGCCAGGATGCCGGCCGAGTGCAGGAAGTTGTTGATGATCACCGGGCGCATGGCGTTCAGCTCGAAGTTGCCCTGCGATCCCGCGAAGGCGACGGCCGTGTCCTCGGACAGCACCTGGATGCAGACCATGACCATCGCCTCGCACTGGGTCGGGTTGACCTTGCCCGGCATGATCGAGGAGCCCGGCTCGTTCGCGGGGAGGAGCAGTTCGCCGAGGCCGCAGCGCGGCCCCGAGGCCAGCCACCGGATGTCGTTCGCGATCTTCATCAGGGACACGGCCAAGGCGCGGAGCCCGGCGGAGGCGCCGACCATGGCGTCCAGTCCGCCCTGGGCGGCGAACTTGTTCTCGGCGGTGACGAACGGGTAGCCGGTCTCGGCCGCGATCTCGGCGGCGATCTGCTCACCGAACCCGGGCGGGGCGTTCAGCCCCGTGCCGACGGCGGTGCCGCCCGCGGCCAGCTCGAACAGGCCCTCCGACGACCTGGCCACCCGGTCCACGGCCTGCGCCAGTTGGTGGGCGTAACCGGACCACTCCTCCCCGACGGTGAGCGGGACCGCGTCCTCCAGATGCGTACGGCCGATCTTCACCACATCGCGCCACTGCTCCGCCTTGTCCTCGACGGCCCGCTGGAGCGCCTGCGCGGCGGGCAGCAGCTTCTCGTGGACCGCCTTGACCGCGGCGATGTGCATCGCGGTCGGGAAGGTGTCGTTGGAGGACTGGCCCATGTTGACGTGGTCGTTGGGATGGATCGGGGACTTGCTGCCCAGCTCGCCCCCGACCAGCTGGATCGCCCGGTTGCTGATCACCTCGTTGGTGTTCATGTTGGACTGCGTCCCGGACCCGGTCTGCCACACGTACAGCGGGAAGTTCTCGTCCAGATTGCCCGTGATGACCTCGTCGGCCACCCGCTGGATCAGCTCGGACTTCCAGCCGGGCAGCCGCCCGGCCCGGCCGTTGACCAGCGCGGCGGCCTTCTTCACATATCCGTACGCGTGGTAGACCGCCTTCGGCATCCGGTCGTCCCCGATGGAGAAGTGGATCAGGGACCGCTGCGTCTGCGCGCCCCAGTACCGGTCCGCCGGGACCTCGATGGCACCCATGGAGTCGATCTCCCGCCGGGTGCCGGTCGCATGCAGGCCGATGGGCACATCGAGGATCTTCGGCGCGGGCTCGTGCGGGGCCGGGGCGGTCCGGTCCGTGCCGGAGCGCGCACTCATGACGCCGCTCCGTCGGCGTAGACGGGCTCCCACATGGCGTCCCGGACGGCGCGCCCGGGATCGTCCGGCTTGTGGCTCGCGACGCCCTCGTTGACCGCCGCGCCGACCACGGCGGTGGCGGTGATGGCCGAGGACTGCCGCAGGTTCTCCACCGGCGGCAGCAGGGAGGCGCCCGGCATGGAGACGTCGACCTGGTCCGCCACCGCCTGCGCGGCCGCGAGGAGCATGCCCGCCGTCACTCTCGACGCGCCGGAGACGATCGTGCCGAGCCCCAGCCCGGGGTACAGCAGCGCGTTGTTGGCCTGCCCGATCTCGTAGGTGACACCGCCGAACTCCACGGGCGGGACCGGGATGCCGACCGCGACCAGGGCCTTGCCCTGGCTCCAGGCGATGACGTCGGCGGGCATGGCCTCGATCCGCGAGGTCGGATTGGAGATGGGGAAGACGATCGGCCGCTCCGTGCCCTCGGCCATGGCCTCGACGACCTCGCGGGTGAACGCCCCGTGCACCGTGGAGGTGCCCAGCAGAATGGTCGGCTTCGCCTCGCGCACGGTCGTCGCCAGCGAGATCGCGCCGCCGTCGGCCGCCCAGCCGGCGACCTCGGCCCGGTCGCGCGCGTAGGGCCGCTGGTAGTCCCGTAGATCGTCCATGTCCCGGGTGAGCAGGCCCTGCTTGTCGATCAGCCAGACCTGGGCGGTGGCCTGCTCGGGGCTCGCACCGTTGCGGATCATGGCGTCCCGCAGCTGGTCGGCGATGCCCACTCCGGCGGTGCCGGCGCCGAAGACCACGAGCCGCTGGTCCCGCATCGGCACACCGCTCACCTTGACGGCCGACAGCGTCGCGGCCAGGGTGATCGCGCCGGTGCCCTGGACGTCGTCGTTGAAGATGCGGTAGGTGCCCGCGTACTTCTCCAGGATCCGCCGGGCGTTCCCGGGGCCGAAGTCCTCGAAGTGCAGCAGGGCGTCGGGGAACATCGACGAGGCGGTGCGCAGGTACTTCTCGATGAACGCGTCGTAGTCGGCGCCACGCACGCGTGGGTGCCGATTGCCGATGTACAGAGGGTCGTTCAGCAGGGACTTGCGGTCCGTGCCCACGTCCAGCGACACCGCGAGCACCCGGCGCGGGTCGATCCCGGCGGCCGCGGTGTACACCGCGAGCTTGCCCACCGCGATCTGGATCCCGCCCACGCCCCAGTCGCCGATGCCGAGGATCTCCTCCGCGTCGGTGCACACGATCAGATCCACGTCCTGGGGCCCGAGCCGGAACGTGGCGAAGGTCTTCTCCATCTCGTCGGGCCGGTCGATGGACAGAAAGGCCCCTCGCGGGCGCCGGTACTCATGGGAGTACTTCTCGATCGCCTCACCGACCGTGGGGTCGTAGACGATCGGCAGCAGGTCCACCAGATGGTCGGTCAGCACCTTGAAGTACAGGGTCTCGTTACGGTCGTGCAGTTGCTCCAGACCGACGTTCTTGGCCAAGTCGCTGCCCTGGGCCTGTATTTGCCGGTACGCGCGCTCCGCCTGCTGCTCCAGGGTCAGCACCCCGGACGGCAGGCGCCCGGTCAGGCCGAGGGCATCGCGCTCCGCCTGGGTGAACGCCATACCGTGATCGAGAAAGGGATCGGCCAGAACGCCCGGAGTGGCCGGAGTGGCCGGAGTCGGAACGTTCTTCTCGCCCATGATGGCCTCCTGTCGCGTATGCGGCCGTCGCGGATCGCGCGCCCCCCACCCGGTCCCGGACCAGCAAGCCACCCCCCTGCTACCACTGTGCGTCCACGGCCCCGCAGCCGCCCGCCGATCTTGCAGCGCCATGTCTCCCGGGGCCCGGCCACCCACGGCGTGACCTGCGGCTGCGCCGGAACGCCCGCGCAGGTGCCTGCTCCCTTGGCCTGCGCGGGGCGGCAATCGTGAGGCTTCGTTTACCCCAGGTGTGCACTGTTCGCCCAGGCGTCACTTGCGGTTCGACTCAAACGGACTGCCGCTCTCTAGATTGCAAAGGAAGTGCATTGCCATGCCCATGGAAGGGTTTTGTGAACGCAAGCATGCGTGGTATGCGGTGGGGGCGCCGGTCGCAGCGGCGTCTGCGGCAGTGGTGGCGACCATGGTGCTCAACCCGACGCCGGGTGCGTCCGCCAGTGCTCCGCAGAGCGCGGCGAAGGCCCCCGCCGCGAAGAACGTCATCTTCATCAACGGCGACGGCATGGGCGCGGCCGCGCGTGAGGCGGCGCGCCTGCATCTCACCGGCCTGCAGGGCCAGTTGTCGATGGATCGCCTTCCGGTGTCCGGCCAGCTGACGACGACGCCGGACGACCCCAAGGCCGTGGTCACGGACTCCGCGGCCGCCGCCACCGCATGGGCCACGGGTCAGAAGACCTACAACGGTGCGGTCAGCGTGGACACCGACGGCAACCCGCTCCCCACACTCGGGGCGCAGGCCAAAGCGGCGGGCAAGGCCACCGGCCTGGTGACCACCGCGCAGGTCACCGACGCGTCGCCCGCGGCCTTCTTCGCCAACACCGCCGACCGCGGCAAGCAGGACGACATCGCCCGCGAGTACCTCGACGTCAGCAAGCCGGACGTGATCCTGGGGGGGCGGCGAGGACTGGTGGCTGCCGGCCGGCACCGCGGGCGCGTTCCCGGACAAGCCCGCCGAGGACCCCGGCGAGGGCAGCCGGGGCACGAAGGGCGACCTGATCGCCAAGGCCAAGCGCTCCGGTTACACGTATGTCAGCAGCGCGAAGGACCTGGACAAGGCGCGCGGCGGCAAGCTGCTCGGTCTCTTCGGCAACGAGGAGATGTTCCAGCAGCGTCCCGAGGGTCAGGGCGATGTGTACAACCCGGTCGTCGACCTCGCCACGATGACCGGCAAGGCGCTGAAGACGCTGGACAAGAACAAGAAGGGCTTCTTCCTCATGATCGAGGAGGAAGGCGTCGACGAGTTCGCGCACAGCAACAACGGGACACGCGTCCTGCAGTCGATGCAGCAGCTGGAGAAGGCCGTCGCCGTCGCCCGTGCCTACCAGGCGACCCACCCCGACACGCTCCTCGTCGTCACCGGCGACCACGAGACCGGCGGCCTGGCGGTCGAGGAGAACGACGTGGCCGACGAGTCCGGCACCGGCGTCCACCGAGGACGGTCCGTTCACGATCCACGGAAGCGACCGGACCTTCACGATCGACTGGACGACGTCCGGCCACACCAGCGTCGACGTCCCGGTGACGGCCGCCGGCCCGCTCGCGAACCGGTTCACCGGCAAGCACGCCAACACCTACGTCCACGACGTCCTGTCCCAGATCCTGGCACCCCGCTACTGACCTGCCCGACGGACATGTCTCCGTCCCGGAACACCCCGGTAGTCTCCGGGACCGCCTCCGGGACGGAGACACCCCGGGGGAAGAAGAAGCAGTGTGGGCACCTGAACGCCTGCGACCGCTGATCGACGACTTCTATCCTGCCCCCGTGAACGACCAGCCTCTCGAGGGCACTGTTGTCCGCCTCGTCCCGTTGTCCCCCGACCACGCCGACGCCCTGTTCCCGTCGGCGTCCGACCCCGAGGTGTGGCGCTGGATGCCCCGGCCGCGCCCCGGGACCGTGGCCCTTCTGCGCGGGATGCTCGCCGAGATGACCGCCGCCCCGACCCGCCGCGGCTTCGCGGTGCAACGCCGCGACGACGGCAGGGTCATCGGTTCGACCAGCCTCTACGACGTCGACCTCGACGAGAGCCGCGCGGAGATCGGCGCGACCTGGTTCGACCGCTCCTGCTGGGGCGGCCCCTACAACGCGGAGTCCAAGCTCCTGCTGTTCGCCCACGCCTTCGACGACCTGCGGCTCGCCCGGCTGGCGCTGCGCACCGACAACCTCAACGTACGGTCCCAGCAGGCCCTGACCCGCCTCGGCCTGACCTACGAGGGAACCCTGCGCAGCCACATGCGCCGCCAGGACGGCACCCGCCGTGACTCGCTGTACTACAGCCTGCTGGCCGACGAATGGCCGACGGTCCGCGAGACACTCCGGGCCCGGGTCACGGCGAAGACCGCCGCGGCCTGACCTCGGGCGTCGTCACCCGAATGGCGCAACATGACGTGCCACCCACATGGGTGAAGATCAAGCTGACTAGTGCCCCGACCGAGGCAATCCGTGAAAGGGGAACCAAATGCGCAGTCGACGAATCGTCGCCGCCGTCATCGCCACGGCAGCCCTCGCCGGACTCGGCCTCACAGGCGCCGCCACCGCCGCCACCGCACAGGGCGGCCCATCCTACGTCACCCCTTCTCAGTGCGAGCAGGGCGGCGGAACGCCCCGGATCGACTTGCCGGGCAACCCCTGCGTGGGCGGCAAATACAACGGCCAGGCGGTCGACTAAACCCCACAAGGCGCCCCGCAGCCACCCGCCGCGGGGCGCTGCCGCGCGAGCGTAGCCGGGAGAGCGGAGTACCCCGGGCACTCCGACCCGGGGCTGACGCTGAAGGCGTACGCGCACCTCATGGCGAGCAGCCGGGAGCGGGCCCGGAAGGCTCTCGGGCGAGCGCTCCGGCCGCAGGACCCGGGGGCCTGAGGGCCCAGAGAGGGCCCAGGCCGTGAAAATGCCCCTGAGCCGCGCCATCTGCGCAGTTCAGGGGCATGATCGCAATACCTACTTCTTCTTGCCCTGGTTCTTGACCGCCTCGATCGCCGCCGCGGCCGCCTCCGGGTCGAGGTACGTGCCGCCGGGGGTGATCGGCTTGAAGTCGGCGTCCAGTTCGTAGGCGAGCGGGATGCCCGTCGGGATGTTCAGGCCCGCGATGTCGGCGTCCGAGATGCCGTCGAGGTGCTTGACCAGGGCCCGCAGGCTGTTGCCGTGGGCCGCGACCAGGACCGTGCGGCCGGCCAGCAGGTCCGGGACGATGCCGTCGTACCAGTACGGCAGCATGCGGATGACGACGTCCTTCAGGCACTCCGTCTTCGGGCGCAGCTCCGGCGGGATCGACGCGTAGCGCGCGTCGTTCGCCTGGGAGAACTCCGAGTCGTCCGCCAGCGGCGGCGGCGGGGTGTCGTAGGAGCGGCGCCAGAGCATGAACTGCTCCTCGCCGAACTCGGCCAGCGTCGCGGCCTTGTCCTTGCCCTGGAGGGCGCCGTAGTGGCGCTCGTTCAGGCGCCAGGAGCGGTGGACCGGGATCCAGTGGCGGTCGGCCGCCTCCAGCGCGAGCTGCGCGGTGCGGATCGCGCGCTTCTGGAGGGACGTGTGGACCACGTCGGGGAGCAGGCCGGCGTCCTTGAGCAGCTCACCGCCGCGGACCGCCTCCTTCTCGCCCTTCTCGTTCAGGTTGACGTCCACCCAGCCGGTGAACAGGTTCTTCGCGTTCCACTCGCTCTCGCCGTGGCGGAGGAGGATCAGCTTGTACGGTGCGTCGGCCATGCCTCAGAGCGTAATCCACGCATTCGTCGCCCTGCCCGCCTGCCCGGAGGGCGGACGGCCGGACCCCCTCCCGTACGACAGTTGACGGCATCTGTTAATTGAGTGGCCGACCCGAGCTCCACCCTCGTAAGTTGTGCTTGCCGCTGGAGCCACTTACGTTCGTGGGGGATCACACATGTCAGTCGCCGCCCTGAGGCGTGCCGCCCGAGAGACCGTGTCCGGGCTTCCACGGGAGTTCTGGTGGCTGTGGACCAGCACGCTCGTCAACCGGCTCGGCGCCTTCGTGGCCACCTTCATGGCCCTCTACCTCACCCTGGACCGCGGGTACTCCGCCTCGTACGCGGGTCTCGTGGCCTCGCTGCACGGCCTAGGCGGCGTCGTCTCCTCCCTCGGCGCGGGGGTGATGGCCGACCGGCTGGGTCGGCGGCCGACCCTGCTCATCGCCCAGTCGTCCACGGCCCTGTCCGTCGCCCTGCTCGGCTTCATGCGCGACCCGGTCGCCATCGCCGCCGTCGCCTTCGTCGTCGGCATGGCCGCCAACGCCTCCCGTCCGGCCGTGCAGGCGATGATGGCCGACATCGTCCGGCCCGAGGACCGGCTCCGCGCCTTCTCCCTCAACTACTGGGCGATCAACCTCGGCTTCGCCGTCTCCTCCATGGCCGCCGGGTTCATCGCCGAGTTCAGCTATCTCGCCGGGTTCCTGATCGAGGCGGGGATGACGATGATCTGCGCGATCGTCGTCTTCGTGAAGCTGCCGGAGTCCAGGCCGACTCCGGTCGCCGAGGAGGCCGGAGACGACGTGCGCCTCGGGACCGTGCTGCGCGACGGCCGTTTCATGAGCGTGGTCGGGCTGTCCTTCCTGGTCGCGCTGGTCTTCCAGCAGGGGTCCGTGGGCCTGCCGGTGGCGATGGGCCGGGCCGGGTTCACGCCCGCGGACTACGGTCTGGCGATCGCCGTCAACGGCGTGCTGATCGTCGCGCTCCAGATCCCGGTCACCCGGTTCATCGAGCACCGTGACCCGCGCCGGCTGCTGGTGATCTCGTCCCTGCTCGCGGGCTACGGCTTCGGGCTGACCGCCTTCGCGGGGTCGATCGGCGTCTTCGCGCTGACGGTGTGCGTGTGGACCCTCGCGGAGATCGTCAACGCGCCCACCCAGACGGGTCTCGTCGTCCGGCTCTCCCCCGTGCGCGGGCGCGGTCGGTACCAGGGCATGTACACCCTGTCGTGGTCCGTGGCCAGCCTGATCGCCCCGTTGATGTCCGGTGTGGTCATCGACCGGTTCGGCGCCGCATGGCTGTGGGCGCTGTGCGCGGTGGTCGGCACGATCGCCGCGGCCGGGTACGGGGCGCTGATGCGCCGCCTCCCGGCGGAGGAGACGACGGCGGACAGGAAGACGACGGGCGCGGAGCCGGAGACGGCGGGCGCGGAGGTCGGCGCGGCCTGAGAGGGCGCTCCCGGGTGGGGGCGCCCCTCGGGACACTAGCGTGGCGGCCGTCGCCGTGCAGGGCTTCGAGGAGCTGGCCGGGCAGCTGCAGGCCGCCCGCACCTCCGCCTCCTCCGCGCGCGAGGCCCTCGCCGCGGTGGGCCGCGCCTACGCCGACTTCGGCGAGCGGCGGCCCGCGCTCTACGACGCGATGTTCACGCTCTCCGTGGACCTGCCGTTCGCGCGGCCCGAGACCCCCGCCCCGCTGCGCGCCGCCTTCGACGAGCTGCGCCTCGCCGTCACCCCGCTCGCCACCGCCGACGACGACCCGGGCGTGCTCACCGAGACCGTCTGGAGCGGGCTGCACGGACTGCTCACGCTGATGCGCAGCGGCCGGCTGCGCCGTGACCAGCACGACCGGCTCGCCCTGCTGATCGACCGCTTCAGCCCGCCGCGGGGGTGAGGAGGCCTACAGCTCCCGCTGCGCCTCGTAGAGGTTCCGCGGCCGGACCACGTCCGTCGTGCCGTACAGCTCCAGCCGGGAGTGCA
Organism: Streptomyces sp. NPDC002573; assembly: GCF_042889625.1. NCBI lineage: Bacteria > Bacillati > Actinomycetota > Actinomycetes > Kitasatosporales > Streptomycetaceae > Streptomyces > Streptomyces sp. NPDC002573. Next base: position 41,905 of record NZ_JBIARC010000027.1, read on the forward strand.
GATCGCCCGTGAAGTCGGGCACGTCGATCTGGTCGAACTCCGTGACCTCGTTCAGGCCGACGGTCGCCGACCAGGGGGCCAGTCCGTCGAGCTTCATCAGACCGGCGCGGCCGTTGGTGACGCGGACGTTCCAGTGCGTGAAGCGGGCGCCGAAGAGCGGCCCGGCGGAGGCGTCCCCGCCGTGGCGGCCGTTGTTGTTCACCGTGATGTCCGTACGGACATCGGCGAACGGCAGCCCGCGGTGCGAGTCGAACGTGCCCATCTGCATCTCGCCGCGCGACCAGACGTTGTACGAGGACAGGCCCTCCACGTTGATGCCGTGCAGCTGGGTGTTCGCCGGGGCCGGGACCGTGCGCTGCTCGATGGTGAAGTCCTCGATCAGATTGTCGTGCGAGCCCTCGCGGCAGAAGTACGGGTGGTGCGAGCCCCGGCCCGCCACGCGGGTGCGGCGCAGGGTGCAGGAGGAGGCCGCGACCAGGCCGAAGCCGTTGTCCACGTTCGTGACGACGACGTCGTCCGCCCAGCAGTCGTACGTGCACTGGAAGACGACCCCGTTGTAGCCCTTGTCGAGCAGGTGCGGGGACTGCGGGGTCTCGACCACCCGGAGGGTCAGGCCCTCCACGCCGGCGCCGGTCAGCTCCCGTACGTGCGTCGTCAGCCGCGGGTCCCACTCCGGGCGGACGTCGAGCGGCAGGGGTCGCTCGAACGTGACCTTCCGGCCCGCCACGCGCGCGATGCGCACGGGCCACTCATAGGGGACGTACGACGTCAGCTTGGTCTTGTCGTCCCAGTAGTACGCCTCCGGGCCCGGCCCGCCGCCGGCCATGTGCTCCAGGAGGGTGCGCCCGGCGTCGTCCGCGAGGCGGAGCAGGACGAGCTGACCCGGCCTCAGTCGCCGGGCGTCGGCGACCGTCACCGTCCAGGAGCCCTGCCGGGCCGGGGACACCGTGGTGAGCGTCTCCCACTCGTCGCGCTTGTTGCCGGTCCAGCCCTCGAAGGGCCACGCCTTCGCCCGGACGGCCGCGACCAGGGAGTCCCAACGGGCCGTCGGCGCCAGCCAGATCAGGCCGCCGGCCCAGGACCAGGAGGACTTGTCGCCGCCGTACCGGGAGCCGTAGACGCCGATCAGCTCCGTGAGGTTCCTGGTCGCGTACAGCGTCGTACGGCCGCTGCCCGCGCCCCGCAGGACGACGTTGTCGTAGCCGATGCGGATGAGGCCGTCGATACGGAACGTGCCGGGCGGGATGAGGACCGTGCCACCGCCGGCCCTTCCGGCAGCGGCGATGGCACGGTTGATCGCGGGTGCGCAGTCCGTCGTGCCGTCGGCCACGGCTCCGTACGCGGTCACGTCGGCGACCACGGGGCGACGGGGGAAGCGCGCCGCCCCACGGCGGTAGCCGGCCCGGCCGACGTAGGGGATCTGCGGGTGGGTGAAGGGGGTGCGGAGGAACTCGCGCCACAACGCGGGGACTTGGCCCTTCGGTGGGACGGGTGGGGTGGGTGCGGCGGCCGTCGCCGTCGTTCCGGTCACGGCGACGGCCGCCACGGCGATGGCGCTGCCGAGCAGGCTCCGTCTGGTGATGTCCGCGTGCCCCTTACCCATGCCCGAACCGCCTTCCAAGGATCTCAAGAACGCCCAGAGACGTGAATTTCCATGGATGTGAACGCTGTTCAGATTTACGTTGGCAGTGAGCATGCCACGACGCCTGTTGACCGGGGAAGAGTCGTGCAGGGATTGATTGGTACGGTCCAGGCGGTCAGTCTTCGGAGCGTCGAGTCAGATGACTGAACGCGTCCAGATTGCGCGTGGACTCCCCGCGCGCCACCCGCCAGGCGTACTCCTTGCGGATCGCGGTGGCGAACCCCAGCTCCAGAAGGGTGTTGAAACTGCCGTCCGCCGCCTCCAGGACCGAGCCGAGCAGCCGGTCCACCTCCTCGGGGGTGACCGCGGCCAGCGGCAGCCTGCCCGTCAGATAGATGTCGCCGAGCGGGTCGACGGCGTAACTCACGCCGTAGAGCTTGAGGTTGCGCTCCAGCAGCCAGCGGTGGACCGCGGACTCGTTCTCGTCGGGGTGGCGGATCACAAAGGCGTTCAGGGACAGGGAGTGCCGGCCGACGATCAGCGACACGGTCGTCGACAGCTTGCGCGTCCCGGGGAGCTTCACGACGTACGAGCCCGACTGCGGGCTCTCCCACTCCAGTTCGGCGTCCTTGAAGACCCCTTCGATGACCTGCGCCGCCTGCTGTTCCTCAGCCATGCGGGCAGCGTACGCGACGGGCATCAGCCGTGGTGCGCGCGCATCCGGCGCCGGTGGGCCCCCATGGCCTCGGTGTACACCCCGGCCGTCGCCGAGGCCGCCGTGTCCCAGCCGAACGACCCGGCGTGCCGGGCCGCTGCCTCGCCCATACGGGCGCACAGCTGCGGGTTGTCGGCGAAGTCGCGCAGCACGCGCGCGTACGCGGCGGGGTCGTGCCCCTGGACCAGGAATCCGGTCTCCCCGTCCCGGACGGCGACGGGCAGACCGCCGACGGCGGCCGCCAGCACCGGCGTACCGGCCGCCTGCGCCTCGATGGCGACGAGCCCGAAGGACTCGCTGTACGACGGCATGACCAGGACGGAGGCGGCGCGGAACCAGTCGGCGAGCTGGTCCTGCCCGACGGGCGGCCGGAAGCGCACCACGTCGGCTATGCCGAGCCGGGCGGCGAGCTTCTGCAGCCCCTCCGGCTTGGCGAGTCCGCTGCCGCTGGGGCCGCCCACGATCGGCACGACGATGCGGGAACGCAGTTCGGGGCGGTCGTCGAGGAGGACGGCGACGGCGCGCAGCAGCACGTCGGGCGCCTTGAGGGGCTGGATGCGGCCCGCGAAGACGGGGATCAGCGCGTCCTGCGGAAGTCCGAGCCGGGCGCGGGCGGCGGCCCGGCCGTCGGCGGGCCGGAAGCGCTCCAGGTTGACTCCCGGGTGGACGACGGCGACCTTGCCGGGGTCGGCCGCGTAGTGCCGGACGAGTTCGGCGGCCTCCTCGGCGGTGTTGGCGATGAGCCGGTCGGCGGCGCACACGATCTGGGTCTCGCCGATCACCCGGGCGGCGGGTTCGGGGGCGTCGCCCTCGGCGAGCGAGGCGTTCTTGACCTTGGCCATGGTGTGCATGGCGTGCACCAGCGGAGAGCCCCAGCGCTGGGCGGCCAGCCAGCCGACATGGCCGGAGAGCCAGTAGTGGGAGTGCACGAGGTCGTAGTAGCCGGGGCGGTGGCCGGCCCAGGCCTGCATCACTCCGTGGGTGAAGGCGCACAGTTGGGCGGGCAGCTCCTCCTTGGCGAGCCCCTCGTAGGGGCCGGCGTCGACATGCCGGACCAGGACGCCGGGCGCCAGCTCGACGGTCGGCGGGAGGGCGGCCGTGGTGGCCCGGGTGAAGATCTCGACCTCGATGTTGATCGCGGCCAGACGCTGGGCCAGCTCCACGATGTAGACGTTCATACCGCCGGCGTCGCCCGTGCCGGGCTGGTGGAGCGGCGAGGTGTGCACGGAGAGCATGGCGATACGACGGGGCCTGCGGTGCGGCAGCCGCAGCCGGGAGGAAGCCGCCGGGGAGCGACGCCCGAGCCTGCTGACGTACTGGCTCACGTCGCGTTCCTCCTTGTTGCGTGCATGCCGTGTGCGAGGGACCGCACACCCTGGCAACGGTGCGAACGCCGACGCAGGGCGCTCCATTTCCCCTGCGGTCCCCCTGTGGGCGGTTTTACTGAATCATTACCGGTTTCCGCTCAACCGTTCGACAGTCGTGTGTGTGGGGCGTCGGGGACGGCCACGCCGGCCTGCGGCCGCGGGGTCGGCCGAGGTCGGCCGGGTGTCGGTCGTTCCGTTGTCCACAGGCCGCCCGCCGCGTTGTCCACAGGCTGCCCGCCACCCCCGCGCCGCCGCTTACTCTCGTACGCATGTCAACCCGCGCCGCGTCCCGCCCCGTGGGTACGGTGACGCGCGGGACCACCAATCCGAACCGGCTGCGCCGGATGGACCGCTGGATCGCCGCTGTCCACGGCGCCGAGCTGCGCCGTACGGCGGCCCCGGTGGCCGTCGACCTCGGGTACGGGGCCGCCCCCTGGACCGCGGTCGAACTGCTGCACCGCCTGCGCACCGCCGCGCCCCGCACCGAGGTGGTCGGGGTGGAGATCGAGCCCGCCCGGGTCGCGGCCGCGCGGCCGTACGCCCGCGAGGGCCTGGTCTTCCGGCACGGCGGCTTCGAGGTGCCTGTGCCCGGCCGCCCCTGCCTCATCCGCGCCGCCAACGTCCTGCGGCAGTACGAGGAGGGCGAGGTCGCCGCCGTCTGGGAGCGGCTGTGCGCCCGCCTGGCCCCCGCCGACCCCGCGACCGGCTCCCGCGGCGGGCTGCTCGTCGAGGGCACCTGCGACGAGATCGGCCGCCGCCATGTGTGGGTGGCCCTCGGCCCGGAGGGCCCACGCACGGTCACCTTCGCCACCCGCCTCGGCTCCCTGGACCGCCCGTCCGACCTGGCCGAGCGGCTGCCGAAGGCGCTGATCCACCGCAATGTCCCGGGCGAGCCCGTGCACGCCTTCCTGCGCGACTTCGACCACGCCTGGGCCGCCGCCGCGCCCTTCGCGTCCTACGGCGCCCGCCAGCGCTGGATACGCACGGTCCGCCGGCTGACGGCGGACTGGCCGGTGACCGACGGCCCGGCGCGCTGGCGCCAGGGCGAGGTCACGGTCGCCTGGGAAGCCCTGGCGCCTCGCGCCTGAATCCCTTCCGACCCCTCCTGACCTGCGGGGAACGATCTTCCCGCGTGCTTCGTCACATACGCGGCGGATTCGCCGTACGAGGCGGCCGAGGGGGCAGGGAGTTCACCGTGCGCGGGTGACGGAGGGGGCGGGGACCGCCGTACGCGGGCGGCAGGAAAGACGGCCGTAGGAAAGCGGCGCGGGGTAGGGAGATCGTCGTACCAAGTGCGGCAGGCGAGGGAGTTTTTTGTGCGGATAAGTCCCGCCTCTGTCGCTTTGCCCGCCGACATGGCACGATCCCCCAGACGCCGCAAGTTACTGACGGTAAACCAGATTTGGGGGCGAAGTATGGGATCCGGGAAGCGGACCCTGACCATGGCGGCCATCGCTCTGGTCTGCGCGGTCACCGTGCTGGGCGCACCGGGCGCCGCGTATGCGAACCCGGGCCCGCCGGCCCCGACACCCACTCCGCCCGGCGGGTCGGCTCCGGCAGCCGGCGGGTCGACCCCGACCGACAAGGACCTCGAAGCGGTCCGCGCGAAGCTGGACACGCTGTACCACGACGCCGCGGTCGCCACGGACGCGTACAACGCCGCCGAGGAGCAGACCAAGCGGCAGTCGGCGCGGATCGTCGATCTGGCCCGAGAGATCGTCAGGGGCCAGGAGCGGCTGGACCAGTTGAAGGACCGCGCGGGTGCCGCGGCCCGCGCCCAGTACCGCGGCGGCGGGCTGCCGCCCGAGGTCAGGCTCTGGCTGAGCCACGACCCGCAGAAGTTCCTCGACAACGCGGGCACGATCCGTCAGGGCGAGCACGCGACCGAGGGACTGCTCGCGGAGATGACGCGCGCCCAGGAGGACTTGAAGCAGTACGCGCGCGACGCCGCCGACCAGTGGAAGCAGCTCGAGGCCCACCGCAAGGCCAAGGCCGAGGCCAAGAAGAAAATCGAGAAGGAGATCGCCGCCGCCGAGAAGCTCCAGTCCAAGCTGAAGAAGCAGGAGCAGGAGCGGCTGCGGAAGCTGGAGGAACAGGCCGCGGACCAGGCACAGACCGCCTGGCTCGACACCGGGATACTCAAGGACATCAGCACCGAGGCCTCCACGGAGGGGCGCAAGGCCGTGCAGTTCGCGAGCGACCAGATCGGCAAGCCGTATGTGTGGGGTGCCGAGGGTCCGATGTCGTACGACTGCTCGGGGCTGACGTCCCAGGCCTGGGCGGCGGCGGGCACCGCCATCCCGCGCACCTCGCAGGAACAGTGGAAGCAGCTCAGGCACGTCGACATCAAGGACATGCGCCCCGGCGACCTGATCATCTACTTCCATGACGCCAGCCATGTGGCGATGTACGTCGGCAACGGCGCGATCATCCACGCACCGCGCCCCGGACGCACGGTGACGATCGCGGGCGCGGGCACGATGCCGATCCTGGGAGTGGTGCGCCCGGACGCGAAGTGAGGGGCGGCCCGTCCGAAGTGACGGGCCCCACGTGACACGGCGCACGCCGCCGCTCGACCCGGTCCCGCACCCGACGTGACTTTCGTCATCCCGGGCGATGTCACCCCTGTCCAACTGCGGTAGGGGATGCGGCATATGACGGCGGCCCGATGCCCGGCGTCACGCCGCCGGGCATTCCGCTGCGGCCTCGGCTACCGCTAAGGTCCCCGTCGGTGGGTCGAGGTCCCTCGCCCCGCCCGCGCCCTCGGGGGGAGGGAAGGAACCCAAGACGATGCCCGCACCCGTACCGCGGCAGAGAGCGATCCCGGCCGTGGAGAGTGGTCAGGCTCAAGCCGCGTCCCCGCCGGGGACCCAGGCCGCACCGGGGCCGCCCACCCGTACCAAGGCTCCGGCCGACACGCTCACCCTGCTGGTGATCGAGGACGATCCGACCGGCGCGCCGATCGTGCCCGAGCTGCTCGACTCGGCGGGCCGCCCCATCCGGCTGCGCACCGCCCGCAACCTCACCGAGGCCGAGCGGCTGCTCACCGACGACGTCCACTGCATCCTGCTGGACCTCGCGCTGCCCGCTCCCGGCCGGGCCGCCCGGGAGGACGACGAGCTGGCCGTGCTGCGGCACGTCCTCCAGATCGCGCCCCGCCACGCCGTGCTGGCGCTGACCGCGTCCGGTGACGCCGAGCGCGGCACTGAGGCCGTTCGCGTCGGTGCCCAGGACTATCTGTTCCGCGACGAGCTCGACGGACGTCTGCTGAGCCGCGCGATCCGCTACGCGGTGGAACGCAAGCGGTCCGACACGGCCGAGCGACGGCTGACGGAGTCCAGGCTGCGGGCGCAGGAGAACGCGCGTCTGGAGCGCGGTCTGCTGCCCACCCCGCTGCTGGACGGCTCCTCGCTGCGCTTCGCGGCCCGCTACCGCCCCGGCCGCTCGCGCGCGCTGCTCGGCGGTGACTTCTACGACACGGTGCGTACGCCGGACGGCACGGTGCACGCGATGATCGGCGACGTCTGCGGGCACGGCCCGGACGAGGCCGCGCTCGGGGTGGAGCTGCGTATCGCCTGGCGTGCGCTGACGCTGGCCGGTCTGTGCGGCGACGAGCTGCTGTCCACGCTTCAGCAGGTCCTGGAGCACGAGCGGCAGAACGAGGAGATCTTCGCGACGCTGTGCACGGTGGACATCGCGCCGGACGGCCGCAGCGCCGGGCTGTGCCTGGCCGGCCACCCGGCCCCGCTGATCGCACGCCCGAGTCTCTCCTGCGCCCCCGGCGCGGCGCCCACGGCCGAGCTGGTGCCGTACGTCAACAACGGCCCCGCGCTCGGTCTGCTGCCGCGCGCCCGCTGGCCGCGGACGCAGGTGGGGCTGGGCTCCGCCTGGAGCCTGATGCTCTACACGGACGGACTCATCGAGGGGCACGTCGGCGAGGGCCGGGAGCGCCTCGGCCAGGACGGCATGGTGGAACTGGTCCGTCGCCGGCTGGCCGAGGGCCTGGCCGGCGAGGCGCTGCTGCGGGCGACGGTCAGCGAGGTCCGCGACCTCAACGGCGGAGAGCTGACGGACGACGTGGCGGTCGTCCTGCTCGACCGCGTGCCGTGACCCCGGGCGGGCCGGGTCACCGCCCGCCGTTGTACGGACCGTAGGGTCCGTCGCTGCTGCTTCCGCGGCGGCGACGGCCCCAGCCACCGCCCGAGACCTGCCTGAGCGCGGGCCGGACGTCCACGAAGAACACGATCGTGGCGACCAGGCCGGCGAGCTGGAGGAAGAGCATCGGCACCAGCAGATTCACGGCGACCGCGATGCCGAGGATGATCAGCCAGAAGCCCTTGTTCTGCTTGTCGGCGGCGCGATAGGCGTCGTCGCGGTACAGCGCGGCCATCGCCAGTGCCACCACGGCGAGCACCAGCATGGCGAGATAGAGCAGCGACAAGAAGCCGCCGAATGCCGTCATCAGCACAATGCCCACCACCCGGGTCGAGTCCTCTGTACGGCCACCGTACCCGCCCGCGGCCGACGTGTATCCGTAGAACGGGCCGGGCACCCACGAAGTGCCCGGCCCGCCATCGGTCCCCCGACGTACACGGGACCGGTCACAACGGTGCTTGCTTGACTTACTTGGCCGGCGGCGTGGTCTTCTTCGCCACCGGCTTGCGGACCGGCGCCGCCTTCTTCGGCGCGTTCTTCTTGTCGTCGGCGGGCTCGGCCTTGGCCTCGGCCGGCTTCTGCTCGTCCTTGACCTCGACGGGCTCCGGCCTGCCCTCGACGGCGACCGCGAGGTCCTCGATCTCGTCGGCGGCCTCGCCGCGCCAGGTCTTCACGGCCTGCTCGCCGTGCTCGGCGACCTTCTCGTAGGTCTCACGGGCCCGGACCGCGTACTCGGCGGCGACGCCGACACCGCGCAGGGCGATGTCCTGGGCGGTCTCGCCGAGCTTCTTCAGGTCGGCGTCGAGGGTGGTCCCGAACTTCTTGAGGTCCGAGTCGAGCGAGTTCAGGAACTCGCCGACCCGCGCCTGGATGGTCTCCTGCGTCACCTTCACCCGGGCACTGGCCTCCTTGGCGCGGGCCGCGGCCCGCTCCTGGACCGCCTTCGCGTCGGTGTTGCGCACCGCGTCGATACGGGCGGGGGCCTCGGTGCGCAGCTGCTCGACCAGGCCGGGGACCTTCCTGGCCTGCTGGATGGCCAGGTCGGCGGTGCCGGCGGCGAAGTAGAGCGGGGTCGGGTCGCTGAGGGTCTTGCGCAGGTCGTCGGTGATGGCCATGGGAACGGTCCTCCCGGTTCGGCTTTCGACTGAGGGTTTGGGTGGTCCGCCGGTCGCGCTCAGGTCGTCCCGGCCGGTCCGGTCATGCCGATCGGCCCGGTCGACGGCTGGTGCGCCGCGGACCGGCATCGCTGTCGTCGGCCGTGCGGGGGCCGCGGGTGTCGGTGTCCTGGGCGTCGTCCGCCTCCGGAGCCTTCGGGGCCGCCCGGCCGTCCTCGTCCGCCGTGCCCGACTGGGCGATCTCGACTCCGTTCTCCTTGCGGAAGGACTCGTAGATCTGGAGCAGCACCTGCTTCTGCCGCTCGGTGAGCGTGGGATCGGCGAGGATGACGGCGCGCGTCGCACCTTCCTGCCGGCACTCCTCCCGGTCCCGCTCGGCGTCGAGAATGCCGGCCCGCACGTACAGCGTCTCGGCGGAGATCCGCAGCGCCTTGGCGACCTGCTGCAGCACCTCCGCGCTCGGCTTGCGCAGCCCGCGCTCGATCTGGCTCAGATACGGATTGGACACCCCGGCGGCTTCGGCGAGCTGCCTGAGCGACAGCTGCGCATTGCGCCGCTGTTCGCGCAGATACTCACCGAGGTTGCCGACGTTGAGCGATGCCATGCCTCCACTGTGCCCCACTCGCGCTAACAATTGCAAGCACGCCGCTTGCAAAAGTGCGCCGCGTCGCAAACGGCGGCTGCCGCGGGGCGAGTCGGCGCAGGGGGCGCATCGATCAGCGCCGGGTCCCAGGGCATCATGTGTCCGGCCGCCGCCCGGTCGGCGGGAGCGGTCAGGTGTCCACCGTGACCGCCCCGGCCCGGTGGCCGCCGCGCGGCAGGGCGCGGACGAGGTACGGGTTGACCGTGGATCGGTCCGGCAGGCCCAGTGCGGCCGTGGCCTCCACCAGCGTCATCGCGTAGGCGTCCACCGCCCGGCGTACGTTCGGGGCCTCCAGGCTGTCACCCGTCACCAGCCGGTCGAGGTCCACATACGCGGAGCGGATGATCTCGATCCACCGGTACACCCGCCAGTCCTCCTGCCAGCCCTTGGTGCAGTCGTCCGGCAGCCGCCGCGACCAGCGGTCCAGCAGCCGTCGGCGGATGTCCGGGCGGGTGGGCGTCAGATGCATATGGCGGACCAGGTCGTACAGCGGGTCCCCGATCATGGCCATCTCCCAGTCGATCAGGGTGAGGCCACCGTCCGCGCGGCGTACGAGGTTCCATGGGTTGAGGTCGCCGTGCAGAAGCACCGACCGGCGCGGGGCGAGGATGTGGCGGGTGAGGATCTCGTCCAGCCGGACGCTGTCCGGGAGTCCCAGCTCCCGGGCCAGGTCCCTGGTGTCCGTGGGCAGTTCGCCGACCATGCGGACCAGCTCGGCCCGCAGCCAGGAGTAGAAGTCCATCTCTCCGAAGTCGGGGGCGAACCGGTCGCAGGGGACGTGCGTCAGTTCGGCGAGCTGGTCGACGAGGTCGTCCGCCTCGTGCGGCAGCAGTCCGTACTCGGGGTGGGCGGGCGGCCGGAGGCCGTCGGCCGGTCCCTCGTAGGTGTGGATGGTGAACTGCTCGCGCAGTCCGCTGGTGCCCAGCGCCAGGACCCGCGGCGCGCGCACCCGGACCCCGGTCTGCTCGATCGCGCCCAGCACCACGTGCTCGTTGAGGAAGCGCCGTTCGAGCGGGCTCGACGACCCCGCCCTCCGGCGCACCATGACCGGGAAGGCGACCCCCGCCACCCGCACCGCCGTGTTGAGGTGGGCCGTGCCCTTGAACACGCGGTCCGCCGACGCGGCCCCTTCCTCGAACAGCGCCCGGCTGACCGCCCAGGGCGGGAAGTCCGGGCGGATGGGAACCCGTCGGTCGCGCTCCCAGACGATCTGGAACATGGTGCGCTCCCGGCTGGGCCGGACCCCGTGGGACTCGTTCCATCTGAAGAGGATGCGTTCGATCGCCCGCTCGTCCGGCACGTGCTTCAGACGCAGCGGCTCCTGCGCCGCCAGCAGCGCCCGGCGCACCGCCTGGGTGGCGGCGTCCAGTTCCCGCTGGTCGAAGGAGTCGCCGAGCGACTCGGCGGCGCGCATCACGTCCGGATAGACGGACTGGGCGTGCTCGAAGGCCAGATAGTGCTTCAGATCCCGGTCGAGGCCGTGGACGGCCTTGCTGCGCCGCTCCCCCATGACGGTGCGCCAGGCCTCGACGACCTCGTCCCACTGGTGGCTCGGGTACTGCATGCGCACCAGATGGGTGGCCAGGTCGTGCAGGGGGTCGCCGTACGTCGCCAGTTCCCAGTCGACACAGATCAGCGGCGGATCACCGTGGAAGGACACGATGACGTTGTCCCGGTGCAGATCGGTGTGCAGGAGGCTGAAGGGGCGGCTGATGAGCGCGGGCACCCGTTCCGCGAAGCGGACCATGGCGTCCTCGGGAATGCCCAGCATCGCGAACAGCCCGCCGAACTGGGCCCAGTTGCGCGCCCGGATCTGCTCCTCCGCCGCGAAGGCGAGGGCGCGCAGAAAGGCCCTGCCGTCCCGGCTGGACCGCGGCCAGGACACGGGCAGCGGCGGCAGATGCCGTCGCCCCACCTGGGTCATGTCCGCGAGCAGGCCGGCCAGGGCGGTGATGACGCCGGGGTCCAGCGGGGTGCCGCCCGGGCAGATGCTCGACAGAGGGACGCCCTCGACATAGCTGAGGACGGCGATGTCCTGGTACTTGGCGTGACAGCGCGGGACATGCGGCAGGATGCCCCGAATCCTGTTGAGGATCTCCGGCTCGTCCTGCCAGGTCCTGATGACCACGGGCAGCGCGGACGGGATCCGCTGCCGCACCGTGACCGCCGCCCCGTCGTCGACCGCCACGAGGGCGGAGTCCTGCTCGGTCAGCGGCCGCACCATGTAGTTCAGGTTGTGATGGCCGCGGTCGAAGGAGCCCAGCGCCCGGGCGTAGCGCAGAAACCTCTCGAATCTGTCGTCCGCCGGCCGCTGAAGAGCGCGGTGGTCAGGCACTGGCGGACCGCCCAACGGTGACTCCTGCATGACTGTGCGGCGCTCTCGATGTTCATGCGCCGCGAACGAAGTGGGCACACCCTAGGGCATCGGGACCCATGCCGGCGGACGGACTCGGCATTCCCCGCGGATCCCGGTGCTCGCGGCACCCGGAAGGGCCACGCCCCCGTACGGGCCCCAGCGGGCCGGGCCGCAGCTCAGATCTCCTCGGCCAGCAGATTCCAGCAGGAGTCGAACCACCCCTGCATGCTCTCCATGAACACGGAGCCGGGCGCGTCCGGGTCACCCTCGTCGTTGACCTGGCGGGTGAGCGTGGATCCCAGCCCCAGCACGTCCAGAGCCGCCACCTCCGTCCCGTCCTCCATGAGGATGGGCCGCTCCACCACCTCGTAGGGGCCGAACAACGCCTCGGCACCCTGGCGCAGATAGAGCTTGAAGGCCGGCGCCAGGGGCACATGGCGGATCTTCACGTCGACGGACTGAACGAGCCCCTCCGTGCGGAGGTCCCCCAGGGCCGAGAGCAGCGAGGCCGTGTGCCGCCGCGTGATCCCCCGGAGCCGTGCCTGCACCTTCTCCTGCAACTGGCCGGACCCTGCCGGTCCGCCGTCCCCGTCGTCCCCGCCCTCGGTCGCCCTCGCTCGCGGATACGGCAGCGGGAGCGACACGGAGGGCAGCAGCATGCGCAGTTCGATCCGCTCGGGCCGGACCTCTCCCAGCCGGATGCGCTCCGCCTGAAGACGGATATGGGCGTCCAGGCTCTCCGACGTGAGGGTGTACACGTCCAGCCGTACGGTCGGCTGGGCGAACGCCCGGGCGATGAAGGGCCCGAGGGCCGCCCGGACCCGCGGCACCTGCTGGCGCGTAGCCGAGTGGATGGGGCTTCGCACCACGCGGGAGCCGCTGCCCTGGCGCGACTCGACCCATCCCTCGTTCCTCAGCTCGCGCAGCACGCGCTGCACGGTGTCGCGCGAGACCGTGAACTCGTCGGCGAGTTCCCGCTGCGGCGGGAGCAGCGATTTGAGCGCGTACGTGCCGTCGGCGATGCGGGCGCGCAACTCCTCCAGGACACGCTCGAACTCCTTGCCGCCTCCTTCGCCGCGTGCCGTCGTCACACCGCGACCGTACCTCGCCTTCCCCATGGGCAAACCGCGTTCCGTTCGCTTCTCAGTCCAACTTGGCTGCCTGAAGGACGAAAAGCTGCCGGGTGCTTAGGGATCTGGCTCGCAGGGGACAACCCGAGATAAGGCAACCAGTCCAATTGGACAGGTAGTTGATCGATTCTCTGCTGTGGACAGGGGTGGGCACATGGTCTCCGTGCAACTGGTCGAGGCGGCGGTCCAATTCGGGGTGGCGGAGCTGGTGCAGCGGGAGACGGGCCTTGTGGGCGTCCTGCTGCTGAGCCTGGCGGCGGTGGGCATACGGGCCCGCAGGACGGCACTGACCGGTTCGGCGGCCGCCATGTTCTTCTTCGTGGTGCTGATGGCCCAGGCGTGATCGGTGAGCGCCTCGGCCCGGGGCGCTCACATCCGCCGGAAGGGCCCGAGCGCGTACACGACGTCCGTGAGAACCGGCACGGCGTCGAGCCCCAGCGGCTGCGCGCCGGCGGTCAGCACGCGCTGCACATGCCGGGCGTGGTGCAGAAGGAGCGACTCATCGGGATCCGGCCGCGCCACGAGGTCCTGGGTCGTCCGGACGACGTCGGTGAAGACGGACTGGGCCCGCTTGAAGTCGAGGAGCCTCGGGAGGTCCTGCTCCCAGCCTCGGGAGCTGCCCGGCCGCTCCGTCTCCACCACCTGGCACCACCACTTGATCAGCGAGGACGCCTGGTCCTGCGGATACCGCATCAGATGGAGGTGGGTGGCCAGGTCGTAGAGCGGGTCGCCGAGCATGGCGAGCTCCCAGTCGATGGTCCACAGCCGGCCCCGGGCGTCGACGACGAAGTTCTCCCGGTGCAGATCCGCGTGCAGCAGGCAGAAGGGCCGCTCGGTCAGGCCGGCGACATGCTTTCTGAGCATGTCGAAGGAGTCGTCCTGCACGCCGAGCGAGACGAAGAGTCCGGGGAAGCGTGAGAGGTTCTCCCGGTAGACCCGGCTCTCGGCGAAGCAGATGAGACGTTCCAGGAATCCGGCGGTGTCGCCGTCCGCGGTCCGGTCCTCCGCGCGGCAGACGCGTTCCGCGTCGAGCCTGCCGGGGGTGATCCTTGCCATCTGGCGGAACAGGTCCAGGATCTGCGCCGCGATGGTGTCCGGAATCGCGGCACCGGACGCATGGAGCGAGCCCAGCGTCCGCCCCTCGATGAACCTTTGCAGCCATACGCCCTCGGCCACGGCGATGAGCTCCGGTATTCCCGCGACGCGACCGCGCAGGGCGTGGAGCAGCGCCTCCTCCGAGGCGAAGCACCGGCGGTCGAACCAGAGCAGATTGCCCCGCGGCTCCCGGACCTTGCCCCGCACCGGAGGCCCGCCTTCCACTGCCGGGCCGACGGCCTCGCCCGGGAGCGGGATCACATACGTCTCGTGGTGGTAGCCCGCGAGCGGACCTTCGACGGCGCGCAGGTCGCCGCTCATCTCGACGGCCCGCTGCCGGGCCTGTGAACACTCCGGTGACATCGCCCCCCGCGTCCCCTGGTTTCCGCTTTGCCCATACCGATGCATGGGTCCAGGCACGCTAGCGGCTCCGAGCGGACGCACCGCGCCGTGCGACGATTTCGGGCGCCGGCTCGGCACAGGCGGTGGAACGCCGGAGTCAACCAGTCCAATTGGACCGGATGTCGATCGTCCGACGGGGCAGGAGTCCCGGCCGGGATCCGGGGCGCGTCAGCCCTGGCCGCCCACGATCCGCAGCACCGGTTCCAGCGAGACCACCACGCACTCGGCTCCCGCCTCCCGCAGGGCCTTCTCCTGGGGGCCGCTGCCCGCGCAGCCGAGGAACGGTATCCCGGCCTGCCGGGCCGCCCGGAGGTCGGAGGGGGTGTCGCCGATCATCAGGGCGGCGGACGGGGAGGCGCCCATCGCGCTGAGGGCGCGGTTGAGGCAGTGCGGGTCCGGCTTCAGCCGGTGCAGATCATGGGTGCGGCCATAGACATGCGGGGCGAAACAGCCGGTCAGGTCGCGGTCGTCGAGATAGCTGAGGGCGGTCCGCGGCGAGTTGTTCGTCGCGACGGCGAGCTTCGCGCCGCGGGCGGCCCAGGTCCGGATCAGCGGATCCGCGTGGGCGGTGGGCCAGGCGGTGACCACCGCCTTGAGCTCCTGCTGGGTGAGGCGCTCCTCCAGCTCGGCCACCAGATCGCTGCGCGGGCGCCGGCGGTTCACCGCGTGGAGGACGGCCATGGGGTCCGGGTGGGCGCGCTCCTCCTCCGTCAGCAGGTCCCGCAGTCCCTGCCGCTCCAGCCACTCGACGAGATCCTTCGCCACACCCTCGGCCGAGTGTCCCGCGAACAGGCGGCAGACCGGACCGTCGAAATCGAAGAGCACGAAGCGCACAGGACCGATCAGATCCCGCAACTGCTCGTTTTCTTCCGCATTTTGATCCGTCAGTGTCGTATCAAAGGTCACTAGGAGAGTGTCAGGTCCGTGGTGATCGTTTCCCAGAGGGCGTCGAACCACTTCTGCGACTCCTCCACGAACACGGCGTCGCGGGTGCCCGTCCGGCGCTCGAAGGAGAACAGGAGCGACGTGGCGCCCAGGGTGTCGTACATCTCCAGGGTCCGGCTCTCCACCTCCTCCTCCCGCTTGGTGAGCATGTAGTACGCGATCAGGGCCTCCGCCCCGTTGAGGAGATAGAGCTTCACCGGCGGGGTGAAGGGCAGCGCGCGGAAGGTCACCCGGACGTCGATGTTGTGCGACGTGCGCAGGGCCTGGAGGTTGTGGCGCAAGACGTGCCCCTGGGCGTTGCGCTGTTCGAGCCAGCGCCGGTGGACCGGGTCCTCGTCACCGGCGCTGCTGACGGAGATCGGGAACGCGAGGTTGATGTCCCGGGACGGCAGGAGGATCCGCACATCGATCGACTGGGGGCGGATACGGCCCTCGTGGATCTGCCGCACCGGTTCGCCGAGGGCCAGCATCAGCGTCTCGGCGGTCAGGCAGGCCGCGTCGATCCGGACGTGCGGGACCGCGAACGCCTCCGTGAGCCGCGGCGCCAGCCCGACCATCGTCGGCTGCGGCTCGTCCCTGACCGGCGCGAGTTCGGCGACCCGGGGCGGGCTGCCCTTGGTGACGTTGCTGAGCAGGCCGTCCTCGTGGAGGGCGCGCAGGGCCTGGCGGACCGTGCCCCGTTCCACCCCGAACTCCTCGGCCAGTTCGGCCTGGGTGGGCAGCCGGTCGCCGGCCTTCAGATCGCCGGCGCGGATACGGGCCCGCAGCGCGTCGGCGATCTCCTGGGGCGAGGACCTTCTGCTGCCGTTCACTGCGACGTTCTCCTGGGTCACGACCAAACGTTACAACCCACTTCCATCTACAGGGAGTTGTTTAATACCTGCTTATCGGTCACGACCAACTGGCGATAACTGTTCGATGGTTGGCAAGCGCCTGGACGGAGTTGGCAAGGGCTCTGCTCACCTCCGCAGAATCCACAGCACCGGCTCCAGAGAGCGCACGACCACCTCGGCGCCCTCCTCGCGCAGGCGGGCCTCCTTCTCGTCGTTGCGCGCGTAGCCGAGGAACGGCACCCCGGCCTGCCGGGCCGCACACAGGTCGGCCGGGGCGTCACCGATCATCACGGTGCTCCCGGAGGCCGCCCCCATCGCCCGCAGGGCCCGGTTCAGGGGGTACGGGTCCGGCTTCATCCGGTGGAGTTCGTGCGTACGGCCGTAGATGTGCGGGGCGAAGCAGCCGGCGAGTCCCCGGCCCGCCAGATACGCCGAGGCCGTGCGCGACGAGTTGTCGGTGGTGATCGCGAGCCGGGTGCCGCGCGCGGTCCAGGTGCGGATGAGCGGATCGGCGTACGGGGTGGGCATGGCGCTGGGGACGGCCCGCAGCTCGTGCTGGGTGAGCACCTCCTCCAGTTCGGTCACCAGATCGCTGCCCGGGTGCCGCCGGTGGACCGTGCGCAGCACCACCTGGGGGTCGGACCGCGCGGACTCCTCCCCGTCCGGTGGCAGGCTCAGTCCCTGCTCGTGCAGCCACTGCTTCATCGCCCGAGCGACCTCGGCCGCCGGGTGGAGGGCGAACAGGCGGCAGATCGGCCCGTCGAAGTCGAACAGCACGAAGCGTGCGCCCTCCACCAGTTCACGCAGTCTCTCGGTCTCTTCTGTCACCGGCATGGTCCGCGTCGTATCAGAGGTCACTAGAAAAGTGTCAGGTCCGTGCTGATTGTTTCCCAGAGGGCGTCGAACCACAGCTGCGACTGCTCCACGAACGTGGTGTCCCGCAGGGACGCCCCCTGCGGGAAGCGAAACAGCAGCGACCGGGTGCCCTCGGCGTCGTACACGTCCAGGCGTTCCTGGTCGATCTCCTCGCCGCGGCGCGTCAGCGTGTAGTAGGCGAACAGCGCCTCGGAGCCGTTGAGGAGATAGAGCTTCACGGGCGGGGTGAACGGCAGCGCGCGGAAGGAGACATGCACGTCGATGCCGTGCGAGCTGCGCAGCGCCAGCAGATTGTGCCGCAGGACATGGCCCTGCGCGTTGCGCTGCGCCAGCCAGCGACGGTGCAGCCGGTCGTCGTCCGGGCCCTCCACCATGGTCGGGAACGCCAGATCGATCCGGCCGCTCGGCAGCAGCACACGCACATCGACCCTGGCCGGTTTTATGCGTCCCGCGTGAATCTCGCGCAACGGCTCGCTCAGCGCCAGCGTCAGCGAGACCGCGGTCAGGCACAGGGCGTCGATCACCACGTGCGGTGCGGCGAACGCCGCGGATGTGCGCGGGCCGAGCGCCGCCGTCGTGGGCTGGGGCAGGGCCTCCGGCCCGGCCTGCGCGCCGCCCGCGTTCCGCGCCACGGCCGCCGGGCTCCCCTTGGAGACATCGGTGAGCAGATGCTCCGAGTGCAGGATGCGCAGCGCCCGGCGTACGGCACCCCGCTCCACGCCGAACTCGGCCGCCAGCTTGGCCTGGGTGGGCATGCGCTGCCCAGGCCGCAGCACCCCGGATCTGATCCGGCTGCGCAACTCGTCGGCCACGTCGTGGTGGGACCTCCCTGGCCGCTGTGACCCCGTCCGCCCAAGGGCGGCAGCGTGTTCTGCCTCCACGACAGGAACGGTACAACTTCGCGCCATCTTTGGGCAGTTCACCGGAAGGTGGTTATGAGACGACTCCAAGCGGAGATAACTCAGTTGAAGTTGGTCGCCAACTTCGATGAAAGTTGGGCGAGTTTGAGCGGTATTGAACGACGTGGTCACCCTTTTGAAAGGTTGGTCACCCGGCTCAAGACGTCGCTCGCCCAGCCCGACTGACCGGAGGTTCAGGCTCCGGCAGTCAGGCCGTCCGGACTCCCTTCCGGAGGGGAGCCGGGAGCTCGGTCGGCCCGCACCACCGGAACCACCTCACCACCACAACTGAACAGCCGAAAGGCACCCACAACCGAACAGCTACGGATGCACAGCACGGCAGCCACCACCCGCACGGAAGGAGCGCCACCCGCGAGCGAGCCCCGAAGGGTTCAGAAGATGTCCGGGCACCACGGCCGCCTGGACGTACGCAGCAGGGCGTCGGCCACGGAGGCGGCGCCCTTTTGCTGTTCCCGCAGCCGCCCTAGCGCCGCGAGCCGCACGGCGGACTCGTCCCCCAGCCACAGGGTCGCCAACTCGGCGGCGGGCAGGGTCAGCTGGGGCTCCTGGTCGGTCGGGGTGCACCGCGCGCCGTCCGGCCCGGCCTCCAGCCGGTAGCGGCCGCCGACCAGCCCCGCCTTGTCCACGACCTCCAGGACGAGCGCGCCGGCAGTGGCGTACGTCCGCGCCTCCAGGGCCCGTACGACGTCCAGGATCCGCACCCACAGCCAGTCCGAGTGCGTGACGAGACGGGCGGCGCGGGGGTCGGGCAGGAGATGCGGCAGCAGGTCGTCCGGGGCGCGGTGACCCGACCGTACCGTCGTGACCCAGTCGATCGAGCAGAGGTAGTGCCACAGGGCGCGCTCCGCGGCGGGGTCCGTGGCGATCAGGCTCTTGACCGTCACGTCGCCGCCGGGCTTCTTGTCGTCGCCCCAGCGGTTCTCGCACACATAGGTGACTAGGCCCTCCACGGCGCCCGAGGGCCCGCGGTACACCGCGTGGAACGGCTCGGTCCAGGGCCGGGCGTCGATCCGGATCGCGCCCGTGGTGACCTGCCACCAGCGCTCGGAGCGGTCGATGGCACCGGCCTGGCCGCCGCGCAGGCGCTCGTGCAGTGCGGGGCCCAGCTCCCGCACCGCGGCGCCGTCGACGAGGTCGACCCGGCCGCCGTCGTCAGGGACGGGGCGGTGGCGGTCGAGGCCGGTGCGGGGGATCTCGACGACCCACTGCGCGGTGTGGGTGGCCGGGCCGAAGCCGAAGCGGCCGTAGATCGGGTACTCGGCGGCGATGAGCGTGGCGACGACGTCACCGCGCTCCTTCGCGGCCGCGAGGTCGAGGGCCATCATGCGGCTCAGCAGGCCACGGCGGCGGTGGGTGGCCGTGACGGAGACGTTGGTGATCGCGTCGGCCGGGACCGGGGTGCCGCCGACCGCGGTCAGCTCCTGCGGGAAGGAGCGGAAGGTGGCCACGACGGGGGTCCCCCCGCCCGGGGAGCGGGGGGCGCCGCGGTCGAAGGCGCCGAGGGTGCGGGACGGGACGAGGTACGTGGCCAGATACGCGACGTCGTGGTCCGAGACCTCCGGAGGACGCAGGAAACCGGTCGCGAGGGCCCGGTTCCACTCCTTGATCTCGGACTCGGTGATGGCGCGGACGTCGATGTCCTCGGGGCGGCTCATGCGCACACGCTAGGGGGTGGCGGCAGGGCTGTCGCCCGAATATGCGGGCCGGGGAAATGCGCCGGTCGGGTGCCGGGCGACGGACGCTAGAAAGCCGCGCGTATCGCGCCGACCTCCCGGCCTCCGCCCAGCAGGGGTGCCCGGCCGATCCGGGTCACCACCGGGGCCTCGACGCCCATCAGGGTCAGGGCCCGGGCGAGGATCGGGCCCAGCGTCCGGGTGCCGCCGTCGTCCACCTTGAAGGCGAGGGCCCGGCCGTCGGGCAGGGCGACCGCCTGTACCGCCTCCGCGCCCATCTTCGACAGGGCGCCCGGGATCTCGCGCATCAGCCAGGTGTCGGGCCTGCGGGTGCCGGCCACGTACTCCGGGTGCGCCCGCATCGCGTCCGCCACCCGGCGTTCCGCCGTGCCCGGCGTCGCGAGGACGAAGGAGCGGAAGGCGCGGGCCAGGCCGACGAGGCTGATCGCCATGAGCGGGGCCCCGCAGCCGTCCGTGCCGACCGCCGCCACCGGCTCCCCGGCCGCCTCCTCCACCACCGAGTGGATCAGCTGCTGCAACGGGTGCGCGGGGTCGAGGTAGGAGTCCAGCGGCCAGCCCCGCAGCGCGCACGCCGCCAGCATCGCCGTGTGCTTGCCGGAGCAGTTCATGGTGACGGGGTCCCGCACGGCCCCCGACGCGAGGTACGCCTCCGCCTCCGTCGGGTCCAGCGGCAGGTCGGGCGGGCACTGGAGCCGCTCGGCGGTCAGATCGTGCTCCGCCAGCATCTGCCGTACGAGTTCCCGGTGGAACGCCTCGCCGGAGTGGCTCGCGGCGGCGATCGCCAGCCGCTCCCCGGTCAGCTCCAGGCCCGCGCGCAGCACGCCGGCCGCCTGCATCGGCTTGTTGGACGACCGGGGGAAGACCGGTGCGTTCGCGTCCCCGAGCGTGAACTCCACGGAACCGTCCGCGGCCAGCAGTACCAGGCTTCCGCGGTGCCGCCCCTCGACGAACCCGGAGCGCACCACCTCGGCGAGCACCGGGGGCACGGGGGACGGAGCGGACGGGGTGGACTGGGCGGGGACGGTGGGCTGGGCGGACGTCGACATGGGCGATGGCCTTCGGGACGGGACCCGCCCGGCGACGCCCGGCCGGAGGTTCTCCGGCCCGGCGAGCGCCCTCGTGCACACTCGGGGCCCCGGGTTCGCCAGGGCCCTCGCGTCACATGAGCAGGTCGTCTACTTGCGCTTCCCCTTCACGGTACCTGCGCGCGATTTCCGCACTGCAGTCGTCCGCCGTGCGCTGCAGGTGCTGCCGTCGCCGGGACACCTGCCGCTCGTATCCCACGAGCCGGATCATCCCCGCGCCCAACTCCTCGTCCGTGCGCGCCTGGAGGTCCGACAGCTCGACCTCGCCGAGCATCCGGGACGCCAGCCGCCGGTACTCCTCTCCGTGCGGTGTGCCGACCGTCACATGGCGGGCGGAGGAGCGCTGGCGGGCGGGCGCGTCCCGGAGGATCTCCGCGAGCCGCTCCATGACGCCCTCGGGGGCCGCCCGGCCGCCGCGCCGGGCCAGCTCCGCCCGCAGGATGTCGATACGGCCCTGGAGGAGCCGTCGTACATAGCTGAGGTCGGCCTCGTCCCGCTGGGCGTCCCGGCGCAGCGCGCGCACCTCGCTCAGCCGCAGTGCGGACAGATCGTGCCCGGGCGGGTCGGTGGCCAGGGGGCTGTCCGTGCGCTGCACGGGCGCCCGATGCTGTCCCAGAACTCCCGACACGGCGGGCGCCACAATCCCGGGTGGCTGCCCGGTACTCGATGTGCTCATGTACCTCTACCGTCCCCTCGACCGGCGCGGCACCCCCCACGGATGGGCCGCGACACACGCATCGTGCCACTCCATGCCACCGTCGCGTGACCGAGTGCCACCGATCTGCCCCGGATGGAGGTGTTAAGGGGCAATAAGAATGCCCTCATAAGAAATCACCGGTCCGGTTTTCACCGACCGGTCCCGGAACGCTCCCCCGGGTCCCTGAACGCTCTCCCGGGTGCCCGTACAGGGCCTTCGGGCCGCACGGCATCATGGACCCCATGCGTGCGGTGGTGCAGAGAGTGGACGGCGCGAGTGTCGTCGTGGACGGCGAGGCGGTCGGCGAGATCGACGGCGAGGGGCTGTGCGTACTCGTCGGGGTCACGCACGAGGACACCAAGGAGAAGGCGGCCCAGCTCGCCCGCAAGCTGTGGTCGATCCGCATGCTGCACGACGAGAGGTCCTGCTCCGACATCGACGCGCCGCTGCTGGTGATCAGCCAGTTCACGCTGTACGGCGACGCCCGCAAGGGCCGCCGCCCCACCTGGAACGCGGCCGCCCCGGGCGATGTCGCCGAGCCTCTCGTCGAAGAGGTGGTCGCCCAGCTGCGTGCGCTGGGCGCGACGGTGGCGACGGGCCGGTTCGGTGCGCAGATGCGCGTGTCGCTGACGAACGACGGCCCGTTCACCGTGCTCCTGGAGATGTGAGCCCTACGGGCCTCAGGAAGCTCTGAGCCCTACCGGCCTCCGGAAGCTCTGAGCCCTACGGCTCCACGACGACTTCCTGCGCCGCCGCCGTCGAGTCCGCCATCAGGGGGGCGTCCACCGGGATGTTCCGCTTGACCAGGGCGAGGGCGACGGGGCCCAGTTCGTGGTGGCGTACCGACGTCGTCACGAACCCGATCTTGCGGCCGTCCGGGCCCTCGTCCGCGAGCCGCAGCTCGGTGCCGTGCGGCGGCAGATGCACCTCGCTGCCGTCCAGGTGCAGAAAGACCAGGCGGCGCGGCGGCTTGCCCAGGTTCTGGACGCGCGCGACCGTCTCCTGACCGCGGTAGCAGCCCTTCTGGAGATGCACGGCCGAACCGATCCAGCCCAGCTCGTGCGGGATGGTGCGGTGGTCGGTCTCGAAGCCGAGGCGGGGCCGATGCTGCTCGACCCGCAGCGCCTCGTACGCCAGCAGGCCGGCCGCGGGGCCGCTCTTCCCGGCGTAGAGCTCCAGGTCCCCGCGCGGCAGGAAGAGATCGCGGCCGTACGCCGTCTCGCGGACCAGGACGCCCTCGGGGACCTCGGCGATCGAGCCGGCGGGCAGATACACGACGGCGAAGTCGTCCGTGCGGTCGGCGACTTCGACACGGTAGAAGAACTTCATCGACTCCAGGTACGCGATCAGCGCGTCCTGGGTGCCGGGCTCCACATGGGCCCAGACCGTCTCGCCGTCGTCGACCAGGTACAGCGCATGCTCGATATGGCCGTGCGCGGAGAGGACGAGAGCCTCGGTGGCCTGGTGCGGAGGCAGTTCGCTGACGTGCTGGGTGAGCAGCAGATGCAGCCAGCTCAGCCGGTCCTCGCCGCTGACGGTGAGGACACCGCGGTGCGAGAGGTCCACGAATCCGGAGCCGTCGGCCAGGGCGCGCTGCTCACGGAACAGGTCGCCGTAGTGGGCGGCGACGCCTTCGTCCACGCCCTCGGCAGGGACCGCGCCGGGCAGGGACAGCAGGGGGCTCTTCATGGATCCAAGCCTACGACGCGGTATTTGAACTCTTCACCGAGCAGTCCTCGCACCGGCCGAAGATCGCAAAGTGCTTCATGTCCGTGTCGAAACCGAACGTCTCGCGCAGCTTCGCGGTGAACTCGGCGGCGATGTCGAGATCGGCTTCGATCACGTTCGTGCAGTCGCGGCAGACCAGGTGGATGTGGTGGTGCCGGTCCGCGAGGTGGTACGTCGGCGCGCCGTGCCCCAGATGGGCGTGGCTGACCAGCCCCAGCTCCTCCAGCAGCTCCAGGGTGCGGTACACCGTGGAAATGTTGACCCCCGACGCCGTCTTCCTCACTTCCACGAGGATGTCGTCGGGGGTCGCATGCTCCAGAGTGTCCACGGCTTCGAGCACGAGTTGCCGCTGCGGGGTCAGCCGGTAGCCGCGCTGCCGCAGATCGCTCTTCCAGTCGGTGCTCACCACAGCACCCAGTGTAGGACCGGCGTCCCGCATCAGGGTCCGGCTGCGAGCGCTCCGGACATCAGGGCCTCGGCGAGGGCGGCGCGATACTCACCCGTGGCACGGGCGATCTCGGTGTGCGCCCGAACCTTGTCGTCGAGCGCGGCGAGCGTGGCACCGATCGTCTCCTGCTCCGCCGGTGGCGGCAGGAGCACCGGCAGCTCGCCCAGGGTTCGCGCACTCACCGAGGGGATCACCGCGGCGGCCGCGCGCGCCCTGATCCAGTCCTGGGCGGCCGCCGAGCTCAGGTACGCGGTCACGTACGCCGCCCGCGCCCCGGGCGAGCCCGCTTCCCGAGGGCGGAGCCGGAGCCTGACCAGGTTGGGATGGTAGAGCCAGCCGCACTGCTCCGGCGTCACCAGCGCACATCTGCCGACGGTGCCCGTCCGGGTGATCAGGATGTCCCCCTCGGCGAGCAGGTACCGCTCCAGCGTCCGCGCCGCGCTCCAGGGCACCACGGCGGGCTCGGGAGAAACGATCCGCTGTCCGGACAGGTCGCGCGGCAGCACCAGCGGTACGCCGTCCGCGGTCGCCGTCTTCCCGCTCTCCCTCCCGGCGAGGCCCGGGCCCGCCTGGATGGACGCGCACAGGTCCCCCAGCGAAGGGCGCTGCCAGCCCTCCGGCGGCTGCGGTTCCCCGCAGGCGGGGTCCGGATGCGTGTTGGCCGACGTCACAGTCCGTACCTCCTGAGCTGTTCCGCCACGGCGGAGTCGGCGGCCCGCGCCCGCGCGTGCAGCGTCTCGATCTCCTCGCCCAGCCTGGCCAGCCGGTCTCGCACCGCGGCCGGGTCACCGGCACCGGATGCCGCCGACGGGGCGGCGCGCACATAGAGCGAGGGGTCCAGCGCGTGGCCGTGCGCCGCGATCTGCGCGGGCGCCACCGCGCGGCTCAGCCCGGGCGTTCCGGCGGGAACGCGTCCGCCCTCCCCGGCCCCGGCCCAGGACGCGTACTCCGCGACCAGCCGGGTGACGTCGTCGTCGGACAGCGCACGACGGGTCCGGGAGACACTGTGGCCGAGCCCTTCCCCCGCCACGAACAGCACCTCGCGCTCCGGTGCGCCGGGGGCGCGCAGAAACCAGATCTGCGTCTTGATGGCCGTCCGTTCGAAGAGCCCCGCGGGCAGGGCCATCACGCACTCGAGGACACCGGCCCCGACCAGTGAGGTCCTGATCCTGCGGGCGGCACCGGCGGTGAAGGCCGCGCCGCTGGGCATGAGCACGGCCGCGCGGCCACCGGGCCTCAGACGGGAGACGGCGTACTGGAGCCAGTCGTACTCGGTGCGGCGCGCCGGGCCGTACGTCCAGTACGCGGGCGGTGGTACGTCGGCCGGGACCCTGCCGCCGAACGGCGGGTTGGTGATCACCAGGTCGAAGGCGCCTGGCGGGTCGGCCGGGTCGAGTGCGGGGAGAACCGGTCCGGTGGCCAGCCGTGCGTCGTCCGCGCCGTGCAGCCGTACGTTCATACGGGCCAGCCGGAGCGCCCGCGGCTGCGGCACCCGGCCGCTGACCTGCGGCCGTGCCGGATTCCCCGGCGCAGCCACGGCGTCCAGGTAGGCGGCCAGCAGTTCTCCGCTGCGGCAGTACGGGTCGTGGGGCTGCCGGGCGCCGGGCTGTACGGCCGCCAGGGCGCCGGCCATCACGCGGCTGACGGACGGGGGGGTGTAGTACTCACCGCCCTCACCGGCCTCCGCATCACGCAGCCGGGTGAGGACGTGCTCGAAGGCGCAACGGCTCTCGGCCGGCGATGCGGTCGGACTGCTGTCGAGGAACTCCTTGAGCCCGCCCACCTGTCTGCGGGGGAAGTGCTTCTCGGGGAAGTCGAACTCGCGGTCGGCCGAGTGGAAACCCTCCACCGTCGCGGGCCAGGCGTCGGGCTCCGCGAGGCGGAGGAAGACGAGGTGCAGCAGCCATTCGAGATAGCGGGGCGGTGACATCGGTCCGCGCAGCCGGTCCATGTCCGGTCCCGTGAGCCGCTCCACCGTCTTGAGCAGCCCACCGGCGGTGCCGCCGGTGAGCCCGGCCCGGAACCGGTCACCGTAGGTGGTGCCCGTCGGCTCGCCGGGCCGCAGCGCGGTCGCAGGGACGGTCCGCCGGGACAGCCAGGCCAGCACCTCCCGCGCGTGGAACCTCTCCGGTTCCGTGTCCCCGCTCTCCCCGGCAACCGGCTCGGGGTAATCCGGGTGGCGCCGCTCCCAGTTGGTGACGGCGGGGCGCCGCACCCCGGCCAGCCGTGCGATGTCGGACCGGGAGACGAACACGTCGCGCACACCCTCGCCGGGCTCGTCACCGGGCCGCTTGTCGAAGTCGGTCACAGCGTCTCCTGGTCTCAGAACCGGTGGGGCCTGGCTCCGCGAAGAGCGTCCTGCCGCGCGGCCAGCACGGCCGGAAAACGGTCCATGGCCCGCGCCTCCTCGGCCATCTCGGCGCTGACGTACCCCAGCACGCGGTAGATCTTGGCATGGTCGGCGGCGAGGTGCCGGTGGTGGATCGGCTCGTGGTGCATGACCCGGTTCCGCAGATGGACCAGCGACAGCAGGCTGTCGTGCAGGGCGTCACGACGGCCGGAGTAGTGCGGAAACGCCTTGCGCGCCGCGGGCACCCAGAGCCCTCGGTCGTAGCCTCGGGCACCGCTCACCAGCGATGTCCAGAAGCCGAAGGACAGTTCGGCGACGATCCCGTCCACGGTCGCCGGAGCGGCCCCGCTTCGCTCGCACTTGCGCCGGGCCTCGTCGACCAGCCGGGCACCGTGACGGTTCAGGGGCGCGCTCGACCACCAGTCGGGCCTGCCGTGGCGTCCCGCGAGCACATCGTGCAGGGCGTTGCGCAGGGTGACCTCCAGACAGTGCAGCGGCCCGTACAGCGCCGCCGACGCCTCCACGTTCCACCAGTACAGCCGCACCCCGACCACGGCGTCCCCGTCCGCCGCCAGAAGATAGGGGGCCATGCGCGGCTCCGATAACGCCCGCAGCATCCATGCGGGCAGGTCACTGGCCACGTTCTTCCCCCTGATGATGTCTCGACGATCGTCGCGGAAACACTGCGTCCCGCACCCGTGCACAGCGCGCTATGGCGTGCTATCTTGGCACGGTACGCCCCGGGTCCGCCTCTGCATCTGCATGCCGCTCGGAGCACGGCTTTCGGAGCCCCGGCCGCAGACGAATTGCGGCCGGGGTTCCGTGCGTTCGGGCCGGCAAGTGCCCCGAACCGGCAAAGCCCCCACCCCGAAGTCATGCGTCACTGTAGCCACAACACACAGGACGCCACAAGTGCATTGCAATGCGGTTCGATCTGTTAACCCCTGAGGAGGGACGGAACAGGGCCCCGCGGAACGGTCCGCGAGGCCCTGGGAGAGCAACGGGCGAGTCACCCGTGAGTCTGTTCCTACGTGAGCCTGTTCCTACTTGAAGAAGGCGATTCCGTCGTCCGGGAGGTCGTCCGGGAGGGCCTTGGCCCAGCGCTCGACGTCCTCCGGGGTGACGACCTTCTTCAGGTGGGCCGACATGTAGGGGCGCAGCGGGACCTCGGGGGTCTGCTTCTCGCCGACCCACATCAGGTCGCTGTTGACGTACCCGTACAGCCGCTTGCCGCCGGTGTAGGGACCCGAGGCCGCCGTCCGGGCGACGGCGTCCGTGGCGAGGTCGACCTGCGGCTTCTTCTCGGCCATCTCGCCGTACCAGACCTCGACGACCCCGTCGTCGCGGACCATGGTGACCTCGACCTTGCGGTCCTTGTCGATCCGCCAGTAGCCCGACTCGGACTCCAGCGGCCTGACCTTGTTCCCGTCGCCGTCCAGCACCCAGCTGTGGGAGTGGTACTCCAGGAAGTCCCGGCCGTCATGGCTGAAGGAGACCTCCTGCCCGAAGTTGCACTTCTCGGAACCGGGGAAGTCGTGCACGCCCGCGCCCGCCCAGTTGCCGAGCAGGAAGGCGAGCGGGACGAGGTCCTTGTGGAGGTCGGACGGGATCTCGATCATGAGCAGCTTTTCGTCGTGTCCGGCGGGGGTGTGGGGGTCAGCGCTGGCCCTGGTACAGCTTCTTCACAGCCAGCCCGGCGAAGGCGAGCACGCCGACGCAGACCAGGACCAGCAGGGTTTCGAAGAAGATCTCCACGGGGTGCTCCTCGAATGAGCGGGGTGAGGTACGTACGTACAGGGCCGGGCCCCAGCTTACGCGGCCGGGGCGCGGTCCTCCTTTCGAGGTACGTCCTCACGGGATCGGCTGCGGTCAGCCCAGCAGTTGGCTCTGCAGGGTCACCGTCTGCTGGAAGGGGACGGCCGGTGCCGCGCCCCTACGGGACTGGACGACCATCGCCACGATGTCGCCGGCCTGGAGGTACGCGTGCCGGACCTGTTCGTCGCCGTACGGCTTGTCCTCGGTGTAGACGACGCGCCAGATCCCCTTGACCTCGGCCTCGCTGGGGAAGTCCGCGTCCAGGTGCGACACGTCGGCGCCCCGTACCTCGTGCTCGGGCGCGTTCCCCCCGCCGAAAGCCTCGCTCGCCCGGTGCGCGACCTCCGCCGTGCCGAATTGCAGCAGGTAGACGCGCGTCCGTGTGCCGTCCTGGGTGGTCCAGCCGCGGGCCGCGACATGCCGCAGGCCGAGGTCGGTGAGGCTCTGCCCGAGCTCAGTCCGGTCCTCCTTCATGGCGAACTCCGCCAGGAAGTCCTTTGTCGCCAGCCAGCCGTCCCGGCCGTTCAGCGCCTTGTCCTCGGACGCGCCCTCGGGTGCCGGCAGGACGAGGGCGCGCAGGTCGGCGTAGTGGGCGCCCGCCGGATTGTCCTCGGCGAACGGCCCCGGGCTGCCGGAGGGCAGCGGCGGCTTGCTGAGCAGCGGGTAGTCCCACCGCCCGTCCGACTCGGTCGCCAGCCCCGGGACGTCGGTCCGCTCCATGCGCGTGATGCCGTACGCCGTCCCCGCACCGGCCGCCGCGAAGACGACCACGGCGGCGGTCCACCGCAGAACGGCCCGCAGCACCCGCCGCTGCTTGGGCGGCTCGGGGCCGTCGGCGGAAGAGGGCCCCACCGGCGTGGCCGCCGCCGCCGTGGCGTCCTGCGGCGTCCCGGCCTGGATCCGTGCCTCGGCCTGCTCCGGCGCCGCGGTGTCCTCCGGCATTCCTGCCCGCTCCTGAAGCTGTCGCGCCTGCTCCGTCATACGGCCGCCCCCGGCTCCTTGATGCGATCGAGCTGCTTGGTCAGCAGGGCGGCGACCTCCTTGGTACGCAGGTCACGCGGACCCGACGCGGTGACGCCGACCAGGACGTTCCCCTCGTACGCCGAGCAGGCCATCGTCTCGACCCCCTTGTCGCCGTCCTCGCCCTTGGTGTCCTCGTCCTTGGGCGGCAGGAAGCACTTGGCGTTCTTGTGGCCCTTGATCTCCGGACCCTTCCGGAAGATGTCCAGGGCCGCGAGGAACTCGTTCTGGAACGTCGAGAGGTCACGGACGGCGGCCTTGTCCTCCATCTGCGTCAGAACGATGCTCACCGTGACGGCCCCGTCCGCCTTGTAGATGGTGCCGACCGCCTCGACGCCGGACGGCTGGACGTAGCTGCGCATGGCCATGCCCTGGACGCGCTGCTTGTCGATCTCCTTGTCCAGCCGCTCGCGCTGAGTGCGGGGCAGGTCGTGAAACACCTCCTTGCGCAAGGCGGTGGCCTGCTCCCCGCTGAGCCGGGCGTCGGAACCGAACTCACCGAGATCCGGGCCGCGCTGCCAGCTGCGCTCGTACGGCACGAGCATCCCGGCCAGGCCTGCCTGCGCGGCCGGCTTCGCCTCCGCCGCCTTGTCCTCCGGGAACGTCCAGAGGGGAGCGCCGGCATGCCGGTCGGCGTCCCGGACGGTCACGACGGTGTACCCGACTCCGGCGACGACCGCGCCGACGACGAGTACCGCCCCGGCAGCCGCGGCGACACGGCCACGGCGAACCCGCCGTACGGGCTCCTTCGGTGCCGGCCCTTCCTCCGCCCGGCTCTGATCTGCCTGGCTCTCGCTCACAGACGCTCCAACTGCCGCTGGGCGAGATCCATGATCTGCGCCTTGGAAACCGGCTCGGCCGAGTCGATGAAGATTTCTACGGCGATGTCACCGCGCCAGGCGAAGGCCTCGGCGCCGTAGCCGGTGTCCGACTTGGAGCGGACGTACGCCATGCCCGCCCCGGTGCCGGGGATCGGCCAGCCCTTGGTGCCGTGCCGGTCCTGTGCGAAGCCCTCTTGGGATTTGGTCCTGTCGGCAGCGCCCGTGGTCTCCTCCTGGCGGTACTGGAGCAGCCGGATCTCCACGACGGATCCGTTGCCGGTCTCCCAACCGGTGGCGGCGCCCCGGCGGAACTCATCGTCGACCAAGGACCCGAAGGCGGCGCCGGGCTCGGTGAAGGCTTCGGCGTACGCCGCCATTCCCAACCAGCCGTCGTCGCCCTTCAGCTCTTCCACGTCCTTGGCGCCACGCGGCTTCGTCAGCAGAAACCTGCGCAGGTCGCCGTCGGTCTTCACCAGGCGATCCTGCGCGGCCGACAGCGGCTCGGGAGCGGGCCCCTCGGCCTGCGGCAGCGTGGGCTGTGACAAGGAGGGCAGCCGGGTGGGTTCCCGGTCGGCCTGGATCAGGTAGCCGGTACAGGTGCCGGCGACGACACCCAGCACGGCGGCCGTGGCGATGAGAAGCGCCGTACGGCCACGACGGCGGGCGCGGGGCGCGGGCTCAGGCAGCTCCCCTGCCCCTTCGGGTACCTCTTCGGGTACCTCATCGGGTACTTCCAAGACATCCCCCACAAAAAGCGAAGCGCGCATTCCGCATGCGCGCTTCACAGGAGACTCTCAGTCAACACAGGGGGTTGTACGGAGGGTTGATCACGACTTGATGTCGTCTCCCCGGACCGCCTCGACGAACGCGACCCAGGCGGCGGCCCCGAAGACGAGGGTTCCGCGAGCGGGGACCTTGCTGTCGCGGACGGGGACGACGGAGGGGAGGTTCTGGGCGACTTCTACGCACTGGCCGCCGTCCGAGTTGCTGTAACTGCTCTTGCGCCATGTCGCGGCGCTCAGGTCGATGGCTCGCACGGCACTTCCTCCAACATCCGCAGGATGAACTTTCGCGACTCGGCCGGGGGCAAGGCCATGTCGCGCACCGCATCATATGTGCGGTGGAGACGCTCAACCCTGCTTGATTCCTCGACCAGTTCGCCGCGTACGTCGTTCTCGGCATACGCCACGGTACGGCCGTCCAGCAAGCGCAGGAACATCAAGTCGGTACTCGCCAAGCCATGGGAGCCCGCACTGAACGGCAGCACGTGGAGCGTGACGTTCGAGCGCTGTGATGCCTCCACCAGGTACTCCAACTGCTCATGCCACGCCCGCACCTCCCGCAACGGAGTCCGGAGCACTGCCTCCGAGAGAATGCCCCGAAACGGCGGCGCATCGTCCCCGTCCAAGAGCTTCCGCCGACCGATTCGCGCTTCGACCTGCTGGTCAAGCTCCTGCCCCTTGATGCCGCCCGCCGCGAGCGCCTCTCGGGCGTATCCAACCGTCTGAAGAAGCCCCGGCGGCCTGCTCACCCCGTAGTGCCACAGACTCACCGCCTCGGCCTCCAGCATCATGTACCGCCGGTACTGCTCCTTGAACTGCGTCGGATCCCCCACCGCCAGTTCCCACAGGGCCAACAGCAGGCCCGGTGTTCCGTAGTACTGGTCCAGCGCCTGGACCACCTCGGGGCTGCCCAGCGTCTGGCCGCTCTCCATCTTTCCGAACAGGGACCAGTCCCAGCCCAGCACCTCGCCGAGCTTCCGCAGGCTGTCGCCCCGCTCGGTGCGCAGTAATCGGAGCTCCTCCGCGAACCGCTTCCTCGGTTCCTGGCTGCGCCCTGTGATCACCCGTCGCGGCGGCATCGCGCTCCCCTCGTGGAGGACGGCCGTGGAAGGTGTGGAAGAAGTGCCGGGCGACGGCGAAGGAGGTCTCGTCCACGGCTTTCCGGCCCTGCTCAGCGGCCATGCTCGTACTGTGCGGAACACGCAGCGTAGTTCACTTGTCACACGGAGCGCAGGCGTTGACGGAAAGGAACGGCACCCATGACGGCGGAGTCCCCCGAGCGCGGAGCGCTCGTCTACGACCCGGCGACGGGCAAGGTCGGCGCGTACCAGGACCGGTCGGGGCCGTACGCGATGCTGCGCCCGGTCGGCGGGGGCCGGGAATGGCAGGCCGACCCCGCCGCGCTCCGCCCGGCGACGGCCCGGGAGCGGCTGAGTGCCGGAGTGACCGCGGCGAACGAACGCACCCGGTCGGCCGGCGACACGAGCCGCCCGCCGCTCCCGGTCCGTGGCTGTGCGCTGTGCACGGAGCTGGACGGGCTGCGGAAGGCCGCGCGGGCGCAGTACGACGCGAGCGCGGAGACGGACGCCAACGTTCTGCTGCGCCGCCACCACAACCAGGAGCACCGGGCATGACCCCTCCCCACTAGGCTGCGGGCATGGCGAAGAAGCTCGTGATCAAGGTGACGGCCGGGGCGGACGCCCCGGAGCGCTGCTCTCAGGCGTTCACCGTGGCGGCCGTGGCGGTGGCCAGCGGCGTGGACGTCTCGCTCTGGCTGACCGGGGAGTCGTCCTGGTTCGCGCTGCCGGGGCGGGCCGCCGAGTTCGAGCTGCCGCACGCGGCGCCGCTGCCGGACCTGATCGAGTCGGTCCTGGCGGCCGGGCGGATCACCCTGTGCACGCAGTGCGCGGCCCGCCGCGAGATCACGGAGAAGGACGTCATCGACGGCGTACGGATCGCGGGCGCACAGATGTTCGTCCAGGAGGCGCTGGCGGACGACACGCAGGCACTCGTCTACTGAGACACCTGCGGACGGGCCCGCCCGCGCTGTCCGGGGTGGGCCCGTCCGGCCCTGTGCTCGTCAGAAGGCGAGGGCGTCCGCGGCCGTGGGCTCCCAGACGGTGACCGCCGGGGCGTGGACGTAGGCCCGTACGGGGCTCCGGACGGTGTCCCCGCCGTCGAGCCGCACGGCGAGGCTGGTGGCACGGGTTCCCGTGCCGGGGGCGTCCTGCTGGTCCAGGGACACGCCCTCGAAGTTGGCCTGGCCCGGGTTCAGGATGTTGGGCCCGCCGCCGAGGCCGTCCGGGGTGGTGGCCCTGATCCGGCCGCCGAAGGTGACGAGACCTACGGAACTGTTCGAGCTGCACCGCCGCTGGATCCTGGCCGACGCGGCCCGCCGCCGGGAGCCGGGACCTACGACCGGGGCGGGCGCCGCCGGAGCCACCGCGGCCCGGGCGGCGGGGGCCCCGGTCCCCGCGGCCGACGCCTTGGACGCCGTAGACAGCGAGACCGCCGTCCCGGACCACGAGTCCGTCCCGGCCGGGGAGAGCGGCCCGGAGGCCACCCGGGTCCTTTGGTTCCGTCGTCGCCGGGTGCTCGTCGGGGCCGTCGCGGTGGCCGTCGCCGCCGTCGCCGTGCCGACCGCCGTCCTCGCCGCCACGTACTCCGCCCCGCCCGCCCGGCACCGGCTCGCGGACGCGGCGGACCGGACCGGGGCCCCCGCTTCGCACGGCGGCGGCACGTCCGCCGGGGCCGCCACCGGCGCCTCGTCCCCGGCCGCCGCGGCGAGCACCGACGGCTCCCACCACCCCTCCCCCGCCACCACCACGACCCCGCGGCCCTCCCGCCCGGTGTCGTCCGCCCCCGCCGCGCCCCCCTTTCACGTCAATGTCCTCACCAACAACTGGGACAGCCCCTGCGACCAGTGGTTTCTGCTGAACCGGGCGCCCGGCGCGGTCCCCCCGCCCCCCGCGAGCCAGGCCACCGACGGCTGGGCCGCCGCACTGGGCGCCGTACCGGCCGGGCATCTGCGGTTGCAGGTGACGGTGCAGGGCAGCAGCAGCCGGCCGGTCGTCCTGCACGCGCTCTTCGTGCGGGTGACCGGCACCCGCACGGCCCCGGCGGGGAACGCGTACACCATGGGCGCGGGCTGCGGCGGTGATCTGGCGCCCGCATCCTTCGCCGTCGACCTCGACGCGCAGGCCCCGAGCCCGAAGGCGGTGCCCGGGCACGAGGGGAACGTCCTCACCCGGGCGACGGACTTCCCCTACAAGGTGTCCGTCGACGACCCCGAGGTGCTGAATCGACGCCGCGACGGCCGCGCGGGTCGTGGACTGGTATCTGGAGCTGAGCTGAAGCAGCGGCGACCGCCAGGGCACGACCCGGATCGACGACCACGGCAGACCGTTCCGCACGGCGGGCATGCGCGGGGACAAGAAGTACTGGTACAACGCGAACGGCACGAACGCCTGGATCCCGTACCCGTAGCCCCCGGGCCGTACCCCGCGGGTTGCTAGTGCCGCCTCTTCCCGTCCAGTTCGTCCCACCACTCGTCGGACTTCGGATCCCCGGACGGGTCGTCCCACCAGCGGTCGTCGGGACCGCGCCGGTTCGCCACGACCGCGGCCACCGGCGGGATCACCATGGCGACCACGCACATCCCCACCGCCGCCGGGACCGACCAGAGCCGCACGACGCCCCACGCCAGGACGAACAACCCGATGCAGGTCCCCATCATGGCGAAGTACAGATGACGCCGGCGTGCGTACATACCTCCAGGCTATGCCCGGAGCCCGGACATGCTGAAGGGCCGCACCCCCAGTAGCGTCCAACCCCCGGGGATGCGGCCCTTCAGCCGTCACTCACGGCCCCTCGGACCGTCGTGGAGTGTGCCGTCAGACGGCGATCGCGACCTCCGCGAGGCCGCCCTTCTGGGCGACGACCGTACGGTCCGCGGTGCCGCCCGGCACCAGGGCGCGCACGGTCCAGGTGCCCTCGGCCGCGTAGAAGCGGAACTGTCCGGTCGCCGAGGTCGGGACCTCGGCGGTGAACTCGCCGGTCGCGTCCAGCAGGCGCACATAGCCGACGACGGGCTCGCCGTCGCGGGTCACCTGGCCCTGGATCGTGGTCTCACCGGGCTTGATCGTCGAGGCGTCGGGGCCGCCGGCCTTCGCTCCACACATGGTTCTTCCTTCGGGTAGGTCCGGGGTCCGGGATTACTTGGCGGCGCCGAGCTCGATCGGGACACCGACGAGGGAGCCGTACTCGGTCCAGGAGCCGTCGTAGTTCTTGACGTTCTGGACGCCGAGCAGCTCGTGCAGGACGAACCAGGTCAGCGCGGAGCGCTCACCGATGCGGCAGTAGGCGATGGTGTCCTTGGCCAGGTCGACCTTCTCCTCGGCGTAGAGCTCCTTGAGCTCCTCGTCCGACTTGAACGTGCCGTCGTCGTTGGCGTTCTTCGACCACGGGATGTTGCGGGCGCTCGGGACGTGGCCCGGACGCTGCGACTGCTCCTGCGGCAGGTGCGCCGGGGCGAGCAGCTTGCCGGAGAACTCGTCGGGCGAGCGGACGTCGACCAGGTTCTGCACGCCGATCGCGGCGACCACGTCGTCGCGGAAGGCGCGGATGGAGGTGTCCTGCGGCTTGGCCTGGTACCGGGTGGCGGGTCGCTCGGGCACGTCGGTGCCGTCGACCAGCTCGCGGGCGTCCAGCTCCCACTTCTTGCGGCCGCCGTCGAGCAGCTTCACGCTCTCGTGGCCGTACAGCTTGAAGTACCAGTAGGCGTACGAGGCGAACCAGTTGTTGTTGCCGCCGTAGAGGACCACCGTCTGGTCGTTGGCGATGCCCTTCTCCGACAGGAGCTTCTCGAAGCCGGCCTGGTCGATGAAGTCGCGGCGGACCGGGTCCTGGAGGTCCGTGGTCCAGTCGATCCGGACGGCGTTCTTGATGTGGTTCTTGTCGTACGCGGACGTGTCCTCGTCCACCTCGACGATCGCGATGGTCGGGTCGTCCAGGTGGTCCTGAAGCCAGTCGGCGTCGACCAGGACGTCGCTGCGGCTCATGCGCTTTCTCCTCCGGGGCAGTTGCGGCGGGTGATGCGGGTGCGGTCGGCGCGGGTACGCGATCGGGCTGTGGCGTACACGGCGCACAGGGGCCCCGGAATCAGGCGCGGGGCCGGCGATACGAGAGGGGTACGGGAAGGGTTCCCGCTCAGAAGGGGCGACAGAGCATGGCGGCGACGCGGCACAGGTCTACTGCCCGCCGCTTCGTGAGATCCGCCTGTCGCTGCATGGGGTCGATCGTAGGGACGTATCGCCGGGCGTGTCACCGGTGTGTCGCATGCTGAGATGCGATCGTCCGCGATGCGAGAAGGAATGCGGGACCGGGCCGCCGCCGGGTGACCCGCGGACGCACCGGGTCGCCGGTCCATCTACGGAGCGGACGGGTGCGTCTCGCCTTTCGGACAGTCGCCCTTCGGGGCGGGTCCGTCGGGCGTCCTACCCCGCCAGCCTGACGTCCGAACCCTTCGCCGTGATCTCCACGCCGTCCTTCGCAGCCCGCACCGTGTCGAGGTGGATGCCGCCGGGCAGTTGGGCGATTCCCTGCTGGAAGTCGGTGATGGCCCGGATCCGGTTCTCCCCCAGCGAGACGCCGTCGAGCTGGGGCAGTCCGTCCGCGTGCACCTGGACGTTGTTGCCCCGGACCGTGACCGAGCTGAGCACGGAGACGGGCTGCGTCGACTTGATGCCGGGGGCCGTGAACGTGAGCGTCACCTTGATCTTGCCGTTGCCGCCGTCCGACAGCCCGATCACCCGGGCCGTCACGCCGAGGCCCACGTCGGTGGGCTCCGACTTGGCGGTCCTGAGCAGTTCGGCGTAGGAGATCAGCGCGGTGCCCGTGGCGTCGGAGGCGGTGGCGGAGCTGTAGTTCCCGGAGAACCTGACGCCCTTCATGTCCGCGTGGAGGTCGTCTATACGGACCTTCTGCCCGTCGTTGCCGGTGGGCGCCTCGTAGTCCTTGATGCCGACCTCGACGTCGTCCAGCTCGCCGCCGGCGACCTGGGTGAGGAAGGGGAACCCGTTGATCGACACGTCCGGGGTGGCCGCCAGGTTCTCGGTGGTCCGCAGCTTGTCGGCCACCTTCCCCTCGGCGAAGTGGACCGCGACCCGGTCCACGATCGCGAAGAGCCCGCCCAGGATCACGGCGACGATCAGCAGTATTCGCAGTGCGCGCATGCTCGGTGTTCCCCCACCTCGGCGGTCGTGCACGACAGATCGGCGACGGCCGAGTGGCCGCCGAGCGCGACTGTAACCCCGTGCGCTGTGGCGGCCGTCGGATTGTCGATCACTTGTGACATGCACGCAGGCATGACCAGTGCTGCGACCGGAAGGGTCCACCGGCTCGAGACGCCCGGCAAACCTTCCCGGCCACAGCACTAGCTCAGCGCACGCCCCAGCAGGTAGACGGCCGGTGCCGCCGCCGTCAGGGGCAGGGCCACGCCCGCCGTGAAGTGCACGAAGCGGGACGGGTAGTCGTAGGACGCGGCCCGGTGGCCGATCAGGGCGCAGACGCCGGCGCCGAGACCGAGGAAGGCACTGGAGGTGCCGAGACCCGTCGCCCCGCCCATCGCGATGCCAGCCCCCGCCGCCGCCAGCAGGGCCACGACCACGGAGGCCGCGGTCGGCAGCGGCAGCGCACGCGCCAGGACCGTGGCGGCGACCGCGACTGCGCCCACCGTGACGGCGTCCGGCGCGGCCGCGAGATGCCCGGCCGCGATGATCGACAGCGCGGCCGAGGCGACCGTCGCCATCAGGCCCTGCATCCGGGTGTCCGGATCGGCGTGCGACCGCAGCTGGAGCACGAGGGCAAGCAGCACCCAGACCCCGAGCGTGCCGAGGATCGCGGCGGGCGCGTGCTCCCGGCCGGCCACGAGCAGCGCGACGTCCGCGGTGACCGCGCCGAGGAACGCCAGTGCGATGCCCTGCCGGGCGGGCCACATGCCGTTCAGCCGGAACCATCCGGCGGCCGTCACGGCCTGGAGCGCCACGAGCGGTACGACGAGGGCGTACGTCCCGAGGGCCGCGGCACCGGCGATCAGAACGCCTAGGCCCGCGGTGAGCGCGGCGGGCTGGAGTCCGGGCTCGATGATCGGCGAACGGCCCTCCAGCCGGGCCCGCTGGTTGGCGGGCAGGGAGGAGAGGTCGACGGGGGCGGACGGCGTGGCCGTCGCCGTGCCGACGCCCGGGCCTTCGGCCCGGCTCGGGTGGGCCAGGCCCCCGGTGGGTGATGCCGCGTAGCCGTGGGGCTCGTACGCGGGGCCCTCCGGCGGCAACGGCCGGCCGTACGCCTGTCCCTGCCACTGCTGTTGCGGCGGGTACTGCTGGGGCTGCTGTTGCGGCGGGTATTGCTGGGGCTGCTGTTGCTGCTGCGGGTACTGCTGGGGCTGCTGTTGCTGCTGCGGGTACTGCTGGGGCTGCTGCTGCGGGTACGGCTGCTGCTGGGGATACGCGGCCGCGTTCGGGTCGTACCACCCCTGCTGCGGTGACTGCTGGGGATGACCCTGCTGCTGCGGGCCCGGCTGCTGCGGCTGGGGCGGATACCCCTGCTGCCCGTAGGGGTCGTAGCCCTGGTCGTACCCCTCGTGGGGCGGGTTGCTCATCGCTCATCCTCCTGCGAACGGCGGGAGCACCTCGACCGTGCCGCCCTCGGCCAGCCGTACCGTCTCATGCGCGCGCGTCCCGACGGGGTCACCGTCGACGAGGTAGGAGCATCGCCGCAGGACACGTACGAGTTCGCCGGGGTGCCGCAGACGGACCGCGTCGAGCGCCTCCGCGAGCGTCGTCGCGTCGTACGGCTCCTCGGCGGTCCCGGCCGCGGCCTTGGCTGCGGCCCAGTAGCGCACCGTGCCCTTTGCCATCTGCTTCCTCAACTCGTCGTCGTGAACGCCCTCAGGCTAGTGCCTCGGCAGGCAGCGTTCGCCCGTGAAGGAGCGGCGTTCGGTGCGTGCTCTCGGTGCGGCGAGAGCTGCCTGCCGGGGGACTAGCCCGCGTGCGAGACCGCCCACGCGCCGATCCTCGCCATCAACGCGTCGTCGGCGGCGTGCTCGGCATGGCCCATGCCCGGCTCCAGCCACAGTTCGGCGTGGCCGGGCGCGGCGTCCACCAGCATCCGCGGGTGGTCGACGGGGAAGTAGCCGTCCCGGTCGCCGTGCACGATCAGCAGCGGGGTCGGCGCGATCAGCGGGACGGACTGCACCGGCGAGGCGGGCACCGGGTCCCAGTCCCGGTGGTGGATACGGGTGCGCAGGCCGTAGCGGCCCACCAGCCGGCCCTCCGGCCGGGTCACCAGCCAGTGCAGCCGCCGCATGGGGGCCGTGCCCCGGTAGTACCAGCGGGCCGGGGCGCTGACGGACGCCACCGCGTCCGTGTCCGCGCCCTCCTGGTGCAGTGCCGCGTGCCGCAGCACCACCGATCCGCCCATCGAGAAGCCGACGGTGGCCACCCGGGAATGTCCCAGCTCGCGCGCCCAGCGCACCGCGGCCGCCAGGTCGTGCACCTCGCGGTCGCCGACCGTGGAACGTCCCCCCGACGCGCCGTGCCCGCGGAAGGAGAAGGTGACCACGGCGCCGTACCGGGCGAGGACGCCGGCGACGCGGCGGACATGGGGCCGCTCCAGATCGCCGGTGAAGCCGTGCGCGACGACGATCACAAGATCGTCCGGATGGCCGGTGGGTGCACGTCCGGTGTTGTCCGCACCGGATCCCGGCTCGTACGCGGCGTCGATCGCGACCCCGTCGACCGTGCGCAGAACCGTCCGCAAGGGCCCACGGCGCGTCGTCTCGAAGTGTGGACGAACCGTGGATCGTGCCATGTGACCTGCCCGACCAGTGCTCATGTGGGCTATTCTGCTGGGCAGAGGACTCGGGCAGCGTAGCCCCCGGGTCCTTTTGTGCTTTCGGAAGCGTTGTATACGAAGCGGGAAACCGCAGGTGTACGGGCCGGCGAACGCGCAGCGGGTCCCAGGGCAGGCGGGATTCGCCACCGTACGAAACGAAGCAGTGCCGCAAACGTCCTCGAAGGGACCGAGGAGGAACCAGACGTTATGGGCGAGCGAACCGTGCACGAACCGACGACGATTGAGGCGGGAGGCACACGATGAGTTCTCTGCTTCTTCTGACCAACGCCCTCCAGCCGTCCACGGAGGTGCTTCCCGCTCTCGGCCTGCTCCTGCACAATGTGCGAGTGGCCCCGGCGGAAGGCCCCGCTCTCATCGACACCCCGGGCGCCGACGTGATCCTCGTCGACGGACGGCGGGACCTGCCGCAGGTGCGCAGCCTGTGCCAGCTGCTGCGCTCCACCGGGCCCGGCTGCCCCCTCGTCCTCGTCGTCACCGAGGGCGGTCTCGCGGCCGTCACCGCCGACTGGGGCATCGACGACGTGCTGCTGGACACCGCGGGACCGGCCGAGGTCGAGGCGCGGCTGCGGCTGGCCATGGGCCGCCAGCAGATCGTCAACGACGACTCCCCCATGGAGATCCGCAACGGCGACCTGTCCGTCGACGAGGCCACCTACAGCGCCAAGCTCAAGGGCCGCGTCCTCGATCTCACCTTCAAGGAGTTCGAGCTCCTGAAGTACCTGGCGCAGCACCCGGGCCGGGTGTTCACCCGGGCCCAGCTGCTCCAGGAGGTCTGGGGCTACGACTACTTCGGCGGTACGCGCACGGTCGACGTCCATGTACGACGGCTGCGCGCCAAGCTCGGCCCCGAGCACGAGTCGCTGATCGGCACCGTCCGGAACGTCGGCTACCGGTTCGTCACCCCGGAGAAGCCGGATCGCTCGGCCGAGGAGACGAAGGCGAAGGCCCCGGCGGGCCGGCCAAAGGCGGAGGATGCGGGCGAGAGGGCGGCCGTGTCCGCGACCGAGGTCACGGCTGAGGCATAGAACCACGTACTCCCTGCCCAGGGGCGGTCCATCCGCGTAGACTCCGCGCGTGGCCAAGGTGACTCGGGACGATGTGGCGCGGCTGGCGGGTACTTCCACCGCCGTTGTCAGCTATGTCATCAACAACGGACCCCGGCCGGTCGCCCCGGCCACGCGCGAGCGTGTCCTCGCGGCGATCAAGGAACTGGGGTACCGGCCGGACCGGGTCGCCCAGGCCATGGCGTCGCGGCGCACCGACCTGATAGGCATGATCGTCCCGGACGCGCGCCAGCCCTTCTTCGGCGAGATGACGCACGCGGTCGAGCAGGCCGCCGCCGAGCGCGGAAAGATGGTGCTGGTCGGCAACACCGACTATGTGGCCGAGCGCGAGGTCCACTATCTGCGGGCCTTCCTCGGGATGCGCGTGTCCGGGCTGATCCTGGTCAGCCACGCGCTCAACGACCACGCCGCCGCCGAGATCGACGCCTGGGACGCCCGGGTGGTGCTGCTGCACGAGCGGCCCGAGGCGATCGACGACGTCGCGGTCGTCACCGACGACCTCGGTGGCGCCCAGCTCGCCGTCCGCCATCTCCTGGAGCACGGCTACCCCTATGTCGCCTGTATGGGCGGCACCGCCGAGACCCCCGCGGTCGGCGACCCGGTCTCCGACCACGTCGAGGGCTGGCGGCGGGCCATGCAGGAGGCCGGGCTGCCGACGGAGGGCCGGCTGTTCGAGGCGCCGTACAACCGTTACGACGCGTACCAGGTGGGCCTTGAGCTGCTGGCCGGGCCGAACCGTCCCCC
Organism: Streptomyces sp. NPDC002573; assembly: GCF_042889625.1. NCBI lineage: Bacteria > Bacillati > Actinomycetota > Actinomycetes > Kitasatosporales > Streptomycetaceae > Streptomyces > Streptomyces sp. NPDC002573. Next base: position 83,200 of record NZ_JBIARC010000027.1, read on the forward strand.
GGCCATCTTCTGCTCCACCGACGACCAGGCGATCGGCGTGCTGCGCGCGGCGCGCGAGCTGCGCATCGATGTGCCGGGCGAACTGGCCGTGGCCGGGTTCGACGACGTCAAGGAGGCGGCGCTGACGGATCCGCCGCTGACGACGGTGGCCTCGGACCGCTCGGCGATGGCCCGGGCGGCCGTGGACCTGGTCCTCGACGACGGCCTCCGCGTGGCCGGCTCCCGGCGCGAGCGCGTCAAGCAGTTCCCGTCCCGCCTGGTGGTCCGCGGCTCCTGCGGGTGCGAGGGCTGAGCGAGGCCCCCACGCCGCCGCCGCTTTTCCGGCCGCTTTCCGGTCGCTTTTCCTGTCGCTTCTCCGGTCGCCGCCCGCAGCACGACGCCCGCCGGTGGGCCGGCGGGCCGTCGCTGGGGGTGTGTGCCGAGCGTTCTGAGGGTGCTCAGAACAGCAGGTTGTACTGGTTGAAGCCGGTGCCCAGGCTGATCCGGGAGCCGAACAGGTCCGCGGACGCCTTGTCGGTGCCGGGGTAGAGCCACAGCTTGCCGCTGGAGTCGCGGGTGATGACGTCGGCGATGCCGTCGCCCGTCACATCGCCGTTGCCCACGTACGAGGTGAAGTTCCAGCCCGTACGCGCCTTGATCCGGGTCGACCACGGGGTGTGCTCCTGCTGGGTGCCCCGGTACAGCCACAGCGTGCCGTCGGTGGAGCGGGCCAGCAGGTCGGCCTTGCCGTCGCCGGACAGGTCGCCCCGGCCGAAGATCTGCACGCCCTTCCACGCCCGGTCGACGACCTTGACCCGGCCGTAGAACTGGCCGTTGCCCTTGCCCGGGTACAGGTACACCGAGCCGTCCGTGTCCACCGCGACCAGGTCGGGGCGGCCGTCACCGGTCATGTCGCCCGGCACGGCGTAGGACTTGTAGCCGCCCCACACCGAGCTGATCTGCATCCAGGTGAACTGCTGGGCGGCGTGGTCGTAGTAGCTGCGGTACAGCTTGCCGTCGCTCTTCTCCCGGATGATCAGGTCCTGGAAGTAGTCGCGGTCCAGGTCGGCCTGGAGAGCCCAGCTGGCGTCCTGCCAGCCGTGGCTGCCGAAGACGCGCGAGGCGAGCGAGGTGCCCTTGCTGTCCTGCTCGAACAGGCCCCCGGACGGGGTGCGCTCCAGCAGGTCGGCGCGGCCGTCGTAGTTCAGGTCCGAGTCGTCGATACGGGGCTGGGCGGCCCAGGTGTACGAGGAGACCTTGGTGAAGACCGGGTAGGCGCCCTTGCCCGTGCAGCCCGCGACGCCCCACGACACCACGCCGACGATCTTGCCGCCGACCACGAGCGGGCCGCCGGAGTCACCGTTGCAGGTGCTCTTGGTGCCCTCGTCGGTGCCGGTGGCCGGGGTGCCGGCGCAGATCATCGAGCCCTCGGCGAAGTAGTCCGCGCCGATGACCGACTTCATCGCACTGTTGCAGGTCGCGTCGGCGACCATCGGCAGGCTCACCTTGCGCAGCGTGGCCGACAGGTCGGCACCGTCGGCGCCGGAGGTCAGGCCCCAGCCGTAGACGGTGGCGTTGGCGGTGGTGGTGGGCTTGTAGAGCGCGCTGTCGTTCGACGCGGCCAGCCGCATCCACTGCTGCTCCAGCGGCGCGCCGAGGGTGAGGACGGCGATGTCGTTCTGGAGCGTGTCGTGGTTGAAGTGGGGGTGGCTCCACTGACGGATGACGGCCACCGCGGTCCCGCCGTCGAGGTCCCCCGAGCCGGCCCGCACGACACCGTTGTCGACCCAGTCCAGACCGGCGACGCAGTGCGCGGCGGTGAGGACCTTGTTCGGGGCGACCAGGGTGCCGCCGCAGAAGTAGCCCTCGTCGGTGGCGGGGTCGTAGTAGCCGAGCTGGACCATCCAGGGCGCGGAGGCGATCGTCGTCTCCGTGCCGCCGATGATGAACGAGGACGGCTTGCCGGTGGCGGCGGGCGCCTTGGCGGCCGCCGTCTGCGCCCGCTCCTTGTTCACGGCCGCCTGCTTCCTGGCGGCGTTGATCAGGCGCTGGTGCAGTTCCTGGGACGATGCGGCGGGCTTCGGGGCGTCGGTCCGCTGCTGGATGACTCCGGGCGTCGGGAGTCCGTCGGCGGCGGCCGCCGACTGGGCCGCCAGGGCGCCGACGCCGCTCAGGGTCAGCGCGAGTGCGGCCGCGGGGAGCGCCACGGCGGGGCGTCTCCAGCGGTCACGCAGGGCACGTATCACTCAGGGCTCCTGGGGTGTGTCGTAGACAGGGCCCGAGGAGGGCGTACGACGCACCGGCCCGACGCAGCGCGGCGCGAAAGCCGCGCAGAGCAGTCGGGCGAAACCGCGGAGCCCCCCTCCGGTGGCCGTGATCGTAGCCTCGGGCGCCCTTCCGTCACACGGGCTGCACAGCCCTCAGACAAACGTTCGCCTACCGCTCCCCGATCACTAATCTCACAGAAACCTCAGGTTTCCCCTGGCTCCATGGCACCAGGAGTCCCGGGGCTGTCGCGGCCTTCCCGCGGCCCCGCTCCCGAAGGCCTCCGCGAGGCGCCTTTATATCGGGCATACGAGGTTCTGTCGGGCTTCTCAGCGGTGACTCACCTGGCTCTCATGATCCCGGGACACTCTCTATTACATGACCGAGAGCTTCCGCCGCAGCGGCGAGTACGAGAACCCCCAGGGTGACGGACACCAGTCCGCGTACCCCTGGCAGCAGCACGTCGCTCCCTCCGTGAACCCCGAGTGGCCGCCCCCGCCGGCGTACCAGCCGGCCCGGCCGGCCTTCGCCCCGGGATACGGCGGAGGCGAGGGCGACGGCGGCGACGCGACCGCGCATCTCGGTACCGTCCCCGCGGCGCCCGAGCCGAGGAAGCGGACCAAGGGCCCGCTCGCGGTCCTCGCCGCCGTGGCGATCGTCGCCGCGGCCATAGGCGGCGGCACGGCCTACGGCATCCAGGAACTGACCGGCAAGACCACCGTCCCCTCCAGCTCGACCAGCACCAACGTCGTGCCGTCGAGCAAGCGGGGCACGGTCGCCGGTGTCGCCGCCGCGGTCAGCCCGAGCATCGTGGAGATCAGCGCCACCTCGAACCAGGGTCAGTCGACCGGCTCCGGCGTGATCACCACCGGCGACGGCGAGATCGTCACCAACAACCACGTCATCTCCGGCGCGTCCTCGATCAAGGTGGCCACGAGCAGCGGCAAGTCCTACACCGCCCAGGTCGTCGGCACCGACAGCAAGAAGGACCTCGCGCTCATCAAGCTGGAGGGCGCCTCCGGGCTCAAGGCCGCCACGCTCGGCAACTCCGACGGCATCCAGGTCGGCGACCAGGTCGTGGCGATCGGCTCCCCCGAGGGCCTGACCGGGACCGTCACCAGCGGCATCGTCTCGTCGCTCAACCGCGACGTCACCGTCTCGACCGACGAGAACCGGAGTCAGGGCCAGGGCAACGGCAACGGTCAGTGGCCGTTCGAGTTCGGCGGCCGCCAGTTCAACGGCGACACCGGGTCCTCCACCACCACCTACAAGGCGATCCAGACGGACGCGTCCCTCAACCCGGGCAACTCCGGCGGCGCCCTCATCGACATGAACGGCAACATCATCGGCATCAACTCGGCCATGTACTCCGCCAGTTCGGACTCGACCTCGTCGAGCGCCGGCAGTGTGGGTCTCGGCTTCGCCATCCCGATCAACACCGTCAAGTCCGACCTGGCGACCCTCCGCTCCGGTTCTCAGAACTGAGCGGACGCCCGGTAGGGCCGGTTGGTAAGGAGCATGACATGATCAAGCAGGTTCTGCACCCCACGACCGCCCCCGTCGCCCCCGCCCGGGTCTGCCTGGCCCTGGCCGTGGCGCACGAGCTCCACACCCCGGCGGCCCCCGCGCCGGAGGCGTACGAACTCCGCACCGTCGTGACCGCCGCGACCCCCGCCTCGAAGGCCTACGAGCTGCGCGCACCGGCCCGCCGGGCCCCGGAGGTGGCGGTCCCCCAGCTGATGGGCCTGCGCCGCACCAACGTCGGACGCCCCCGCCGCAAGGTGCCGCTGAACCGTCTCACCACGGCGATGTGCTGACCCTCGTAGCGCCCACGACTCGGCAGATCCGCACACCTTCGGCCCGCCCACCACTCCGCAGATCCGCCCGCCCCGGCGCCCGCACCCACCCGATCCGCCCGTACGCCCCCGGCGCCGGCGCACGCCCCCCGTGCGCGGACGATCCCGGCGCCGGTGGCCGTCCCGGGCCCTTCCGCCTCTTCCGCGCGAAACGTGCGAGGCTGAAGACGTTCAGCCACCGTCCCGCCGCACCCCGAGGATCTCCCGACACATGAGCCCCGCCGAAGGCGACCGTGAACCCCAGCGCATTCTGATCGTCGACGACGAGCCGGCGGTCCGCGAAGCACTCCAGCGCAGCCTCGCCTTCGAGGGCTACGACACCGAGGTCGCCGTGGACGGCGCGGACGCGCTGGAGAAGTCCACCGCGTACCAGCCCGACCTGGTCGTCCTCGACATCCAGATGCCGCGGATGGACGGCCTCACCGCCGCCCGCCGGATGCGCGGCGCGGGCACCACCACCCCCATCCTGATGCTCACGGCCCGCGACACGGTCGGCGACCGCGTCACCGGTCTCGACGCCGGGGCCGACGACTACCTGGTCAAACCCTTCGAACTGGACGAGCTGTTCGCCCGTATCCGCGCCCTGCTCCGCCGCAGCTCGTACGCGGCCACGACGGTGGGCGTCCCGGAGGAGGAGGCGCTGACCTTCGCGGACCTGCGGATGGACCTGGCGACACGCGAGGTCTCACGGGGCGGACGGCCGGTGGAACTGACCCGTACCGAGTTCACGCTCCTGGAGATGTTCATGGCCCATCCGCGCCAGGTGCTGACCCGCGAGCAGATCCTCAAGGCGGTCTGGGGCTTCGACTTCGAGCCGTCGTCGAACTCCCTCGACGTGTATGTGATGTACCTGCGCCGCAAGACCGAGGCGGGCGGCGAACCCCGGCTGGTGCACACGGTGCGCGGGGTGGGCTACGTCCTGCGGCAGGGCGGCGCCGAGTGATCAGACGTTTCCGCTCCCTGCCGCTGCGCTCCCGGCTCGCCCTGCTGGTGGCGGCGGCGGTCGCGTTCGGGGTGGCGGCGGTGTCGGTGAGCTGCTGGTTCATCGTGCAGGGCAAGCTGTACGAGCAGGTGGACAACGACCTGAAGAGCTCCAGCGTGCCGGTGCGGCCGGGCGGGCTGGCGAACGTCCTGGCCGAGTGCAGGACCACGCCCTCCCCGCAGGAGGACCGCGGCCCCGAGATGAGCACGTACTACACCCAGGTGGTCAACGCCGACGGCCAGATCTGCGTGTACGCGAACTCGGCCGGCATGGTCAGGATCACCCGCAGCGACACCGAGATCGCCCGGAACCCGACCCACGGCATCCTCCACAACAGCGTCGACAGCAAGGGCGCGCCGGTGCGGGTGCTGACGACGCCCCTGCTCAGCGAGACCCCCGCGGGCCCCCAGCTGTACCCGGGCTACGTCCTGATCGTGGCGTACCCCCTGAAGGACACCGACAAGACGCTCGACGACCTCGCCGTGATCCTTCTCATCGTGTCCGGCCTCGGCGTCGTGGGCGCCGGAGCCGTCGGCCTGGCCGTGGCCCGTGCGGGTCTGCGCCCCGTCGACAAGCTGACGGAGGCCGTCGAACACATCGCCCGCACCGAGGACCTGACCACGCGGATCCCGGCGGACGAGGACAGCATGGACGAGATCGCCCGGCTGTCCCGCTCCTTCAACTCGATGACCTCGGCCCTCGCCAGCTCCCGCGAGCTGCAGCAGCAGCTGATCGCGGACGCCGGCCATGAGCTGCGCACCCCGCTCACGTCCCTGCGCACCAACATCGAACTTCTCACCCGCAGCGAGGAGACGGGCCGCCCGCTCCCCGCGGAGGACCGCAAGGCGCTCCTCGACTCGGTGAAGGCCCAGATGACCGAGCTGGCCTCGCTGATCGGCGACCTCCAGGAGCTGTCCCGCCCCGAGAAGGGGCTGCACGCCGGCAAGGCCCAGGTAGTGGAGTTGCAGGACACCGTCGAGGCCGCCCTGCGCCGCGCCCGGCTGCGAGGCCCCGAGCTGACCATCACGGCGGCCCTCCAGCCCTGGTACGTCCGGGCGGAGCCGTCCGCGCTGGAGCGCGCGGTCGTGAACATCCTCGACAACGCGGTGAAGTTCAGCCCCGAGGGCGGCACGATCGACGTCGCCCTGGCCAACGGCGTCCTGACGGTCCGCGACCACGGCCCCGGCATCGCGGCCGAGGAACTCCCGCATGTCTTCGACCGCTTCTGGCGCTCCCCCTCGGCCCGCGCGCTGCCCGGCTCGGGCCTCGGCCTGTCGATCGTGGCCCGCACGGTCCAGCAGGCGGGCGGCCAGGTGGCCCTGCAGCCGGCGGACGGCGGAGGCACGGTGGCGACGCTCCGGCTGCCGGGCGCCCCGACACCGCCGCCGAGTCCGGCCGAGTAACCGCCGGACCGTCCCACACCCATCCCGTTCCCTCCCCTCCTCCCGGCCCGCCCCTTACCCTCGTATCCATGACCAGCGACGACACCGCCCGCCCGGCACCGACCCGCTCCATCGACACCGTCACCGCGCTGCCTCCCGCACAGGCCGAGGCCGTGCTGGAGCTGCTCGCCGAGGCCGCCCGGGTCGACGGACAACAGGCGGTGTCCGAGCAGGGGCGGCTGCAACTGCGCGGTGGCGAGCGTGAGGGCGTCTCCCATCTGCTGCTGAGGGTCGGCGAGACGCTCGTCGGGTACGCCCAGCTGGAGGACACCGACCCGGTGGAGGCCCCCGCCGCCGAGCTGGTCGTGCACCCCTCGTACCGCGGCCACGGGCACGGCCGGGCGCTCGGCGCCGCCCTTCTGGCCGCCACGGGCAAGCGGCTGCGGGTGTGGGCGCACGGCGGCCACTCCGCCGCCCGGCACCTCGCCCAGGTCCTCGGTCTCACCCTCTTCCGCGAACTGCGCCAGCTGCGCCGCCCGTTGGACCAGCTCGAACTGCCCGAGCCGAAGCTGCCCGACGGTGTCACCGTCCGCACCTTCGTGCCCGGCCAGGACGACGCGGCCTGGCTCGCCGTCAACGCCGAGGCCTTCGCCCACCACCCCGAGCAGGGCTCCCTGACCCAGCGCGACCTCGACGACCGCAAGGCCGAGTCGTGGTTCGACCCGCAGGGCTTCTTCCTCGCGGAGCGGGAGGGTGCGCACGGCCTCGAACTCATCGGCTTCCACTGGACCAAGATCCACGCGGAGGAGCAGCTCGGCGAGGTGTACGTCCTCGGTGTCCGGCCCGGCGCCCAGGGCGGCGGCCTCGGCCGCTCCCTCACCACGATCGGCCTGCGGTACCTGACCGCCCAGGGCCTGCCGACCGCCATGCTCTACGTCGACGCGGACAACCCGGCGGCGCTCGCGGTGTACGAACGGCTGGGCTTCAGCACCTACGAGACGGACCTGATGTACCGGACGGAGACCTGAGGCTACCGGTGCCCGAGCACCGCAGGCGGTGTCTGCGCAGGGGCTCCGGCAGCAGCACGGCGCCCGCCGTCAGGGTGAGCGCCAGCAGGACCGCCCACCGCTGATGGGCCACCGCCCAGCCGGGTGAGTCCGCCGCGGCGAACAGGCCCCAGCGCTCGGGCAGCGGTGCCGCGAGCAGCGCCACGAGCACCGCACCGGCCGCCGACGTCCGCGCCCGGCCGCGGCTCCTCGGCGAACCGCACGGCGGCAACGGCGCCGGTGAGCACCAGCACCCCGAGCGCCGCCGCCTCGACGGTGAGGCCGCCGGCCGGGGGCCGTATCCGGCCCGGTACGAGCAGCAGGGCCGCCGCACAGCGCGGCGAGCGGGACGACGAGCGCCGCCCTCAGTCCGGTCCGTACCGCCCGCCGGGTCGGCACGGCCGCCGTGACGTTCCGCGCGGGGTCGTCCAGCAGGAACGCCAGGCCCACGGCGAAGGCGAGCGCGGCCGACCGCAGCAGAAGGAGGGCGGGCGCGGCGCCGGTCCCCCGGGCCGTGGCGGCGAACGCCCCGTCACTTCTCGTTTCCCTCCCTCCCCTTCATCGGACGAGCCCCCGCGAACGGTTCACGCGGCAGAAGAGAATCCGGAAGAGAATTTTTCAGCGCCCCGCCCCGCCCCGCGGCAGCCCCCCTCGGCCGGCCCCGAAGGAGCCCCCTCGGCCCGCCCCGCAGCAACCCCTCGTCCGGCCCCGAAGCCCACCCCCGCCCCCGGCCCGACGCAGCGGCCCCAGCGCGACCAGAAGCAGGCCCCCGCCCCGTAGACCGCACCCGTTCCCACCCCGTTCCGGGCCGGGACGCCGTACACGCCCCGTCCAGCCCCCTCGTACGCCGCCACGCCCCCTGTAGACGTCCGCGAGCCTCTCCTCGCTATCCCGCACGTCATGTCGCCGTAACCATTGATTCAGACGGACTTGCGACGCTCAGCCAATGAACGCCGTCGTGCCCGAGCCCTCGCCGCCCCCGCACAACGGGGCCGGTACGGAACGCGGGGTTCCGTTCTCCACGCCGCCGCCCGCCCGCTCCGACGCGCCCGTCACCCGGTCGGCGCGGAAGAATGGGTTTATGAGCCAGCAGAACGCCCAGGCACCGGCCCACCCGTCCCCCGCCACCCCCCGTGAGGGGGAACCCTCGGGTCGCGCGAACACGCAGAACCAGCAGCCCTCTGTGGGTTCCATCGCCGCGCACCGCCCGCACACCGTGGCCGCGACGGTCTCCGAACTCGAACCAGACATCGACGCCGACCTCGACGCCTACGAAGAGGGAGAGGGCGCCCAGCTCCCGCAGGGCCGCTTCCTCGACCGCGAGCGCAGCTGGCTCGGATTCAACGAGCGCGTGCTCGAACTGGCCGAGGACCCGAACACGCCCCTGCTGGAGCGCGCCAAGTTCCTGGCGATCTTCGCCAGCAACCTGGACGAGTTCTTCATGGTCCGGGTGGCGGGTCTGAAGCGCCGTATCGCCACCGGTGTCGCCACCCGCTCGGCGTCCGGCCTCCAGCCCCGCGAGGTGCTGGAGATGATCTGGGCCCGCTCCCGCGAGCTCATGGCCCGGCACGCGGCCTGCTTCCACGAGGACGTCGCCCCGGCGCTCGTGGAGGAGGGCATCCACCTGGTCCGCTGGAGCGAGCTGACCGACAAGGAGCAGGCTCGCCTGTTCACGCTCTTCCGGCACCAGATCTTCCCGGTGCTCACCCCGCTGGCCGTCGACCCCGCACACCCCTTCCCGTACATCTCGGGACTCTCGCTGAACCTCGCGGTCGTCGTGCGCAACCCGGTCTCCGGCCACCGCCACTTCGCGCGGGTCAAGGTGCCGCCGCTGCTCTCCCGCTTCCTGGAGGCCTCCCCGCAGCGCTACGTCCCCATCGAGGACGTCATCGCCGCGCACCTGGAGGAGCTGTTCCCGGGCATGGAGGTGCTGGAGCACCACACCTTCCGGATAACGCGCAACGAGGACCTCGAGGTCGAGGAGGACGACGCCGAGAACCTGCTCCAGGCCCTGGAGAAGGAGCTCATGCGGCGCCGCTTCGGGCCCCCGGTACGCCTGGAGGTCGAGGAGTCCATCGACCGCTACGTGCTGGACCTGCTGGTGCGCGAGCTGAAGATCTCCGAGGCCGAGGTGTACCCGCTGCCGGGTCCCCTGGACCTCACCGGCCTCTTCGGCATCGCCAACCTGGACCGGCCCGAGCTGAAGTACCCGAAGTACGTCGCGGGCACCCACCGTGACCTCGCGGAGGTCGAGTCGGCGTCCGCGCCCGACATCTTCGCGGCGCTGCGGGAGCGGGACGTCCTGCTGCACCACCCGTACGACAGCTTCTCCACCTCGGTGCAGGCGTTCCTGGAGCAGGCGGCCGGCGACCCGGACGTGCTCGCCATCAAGCAGACGCTGTACCGGACCTCGGAGACCTCGCCGATCGTCGACGCGCTCATCGACGCGGCGGAGTCCGGCAAGCAGGTCCTCGTGCTGGTCGAGATCAAGGCCCGCTTCGACGAGCAGGCCAACATCAAGTGGGCCCGCAAGCTGGAGGAGGCGGGCTGCCACGTCGTCTACGGGCTCGTCGGCCTGAAGACGCACTGCAAGCTGTCCCTGGTCGTACGGCAGGAGGGCGAGACGCTCCGCCGCTACAGCCATGTCGGTACGGGCAACTACCACCCGAAGACCGCACGGCTGTACGAGGACCTGGGGCTGCTGACCGCCGACTCGCAGGTCGGCGCGGACCTGTCCGACCTCTTCAACAGGCTGTCGGGCTACTCCCGCCGGGAGACCTACCGCCGGCTGCTGGTCGCCCCCAAGTCCCTGCGCGACGGCCTGATCTCCCGGATCAACAAGGAGATCCAGCACCACCGGGCCGGCCGGCCCGCGTGCGTGCGCATCAAGGTCAACTCGATGGTGGACGAGGCGATCATCGACGCGCTCTACCGCGCATCGCAGGCGGGCGTCCCGGTCGATGTGTGGGTGCGCGGCATCTGCGCGCTGCGCCCCGGTGTCACCGGCCTGTCGGAGAACATACGGGTGCGGTCCATCCTCGGCCGCTTCCTCGAACACTCGCGTGTCTTCGTGTTCGGAAACGGTGGCGAACCCGAGGTGTGGATCGGCAGTGCCGACATGATGCACCGCAACCTCGACCGCCGCATCGAAGCACTCGTCAGGGTCACCGACCCGGCGCACCGGGCGGCCCTCAACCGGCTCATCGAGAACGGTATGTCCGACACCACGGCCTCCTGGCACCTGGGCCCGGACGGCGAGTGGACCCGGCACGCGACCGACGCGGACGGCCAGCCCCTGCGGAACATCCAGGAGATGCTCATAGACGCCCGGAGGCGCCGGCGTGGCACAGCAACACCTTGATCCCCCCACCAACCCCACGGCCGGGCCCACCGGGGACGCCCTCGCGGGCTATCTGCGGGCCCAGGCCACGGAGTTCCTCCGCTCGCTGCGGCAGCACCGGGAGACCGGTGCCGGGGGTCCCTCGGCTCATGGGGGTCCCCCCGCTCGGGCGAGGTCGCGCGTGGGGGAGGAGTCGCCCGCGGGGGGTCCCGGCACGGACGACTCCGGCGACGCGGCGCTCGCGCTGCGCCGCTCGGCCCGCCGTATCAGCGGCACGCTGCACACCTTCCGTCCCCTTCTGGACGCCGACTGGTCGGAGGCGATGCGTCCGGAGCTCGCGTGGCTCTCGGGCACGCTCGCCCGCGAGCACGCGTACGCGGCCCGGCTCGAACGGCTGCTGCTCGCGCTGCACCGGCTGTCCGGCTCCTCGGTCTTCCCCGCCCCGACGGGGGGCGCGGGGGAGGCCGGCACCGGCCCGCGCAGCCAGCCCGGCGTTCCCGAGCGGGGCAATCTGACCGTCGGCGCGGCGAAGGCGGGGGCCCTGCTGGAGCGCCAGCTGACCCTGGCCCGGACGCGGGCCCACTCCGCGGCGCTGCAGGCCCTCGGCTCCAGCCGGTTCCACGCGGTGGCGGACAGTGTCGCGGTCCTCGCCAGCGAGGTCCCGCTCACGGCCGCCGCGGCGACCGCCGATCTGCGTCCGCTGGCCGCCGCCGCGGAGGAGCGCCTGTGCGACGCGGTGGCCGCGCTGCCGCTGGTCACCGCGGGCCATCCGTACAACGCGGAGGCCCTGATCCACGGCCTGTCGCCCGACCCGGCCCCGCACCCGCAGGACGGCCCCTGGCACCAGGTCCGGCTGCTGCTGCGCCTGCACCGCTACGCCCGGGAGGTGCTCTACGGGGAGGACGTGCCCGTCGACGTACGACTGCTGGCGGCGGGCCAGGCCCTGAACCGGCACCGGGACGCCTCGGAGGCGGCCGCGGCCGCCGCGGCGGCGGCGCGCACCCCGCGCATCGCCCCGGCGACGGCGTACGCGCTGGGCGTGCTGCACGCCGACCAGCGCCATGAGGTGGAGGCGGCCCGCTTCGCGTTCCAGCAGTCATGGCAGAAGCAGGCGGTGGGTACCCCGTAGGCGCCCCGGGGGCGGGCACACGCCGGCCCCCACCCGCCCGCCCCCGGGCACGCGGCGGCAGAGACTCGCACGACGGCAGGGCACGCCGCGACAGGGGTGCCGCCGGTACGAGAGAGGAGCCGGAGCACCCGATGAGCGACGACGTCATCCGCGCGGCGGGCTGTGTCCTGTGGCGCCGCTCCCCCGTCGACGGCGAACCGCAGATCTGCCTGGTCCACCGGCCCAGATACGACGACTGGTCGCATCCCAAGGGCAAGCTCAAGCGCGGTGAAGACCCGCTCACGGGCGCGCTGCGCGAGGTGGAGGAGGAGACGGGGTACACCGCCGTCCCCGGCGCGCCCCTGCCCACCGCCCACTACGAGGTGAACGGCCGCCCCAAGCAGGTCCACTACTGGGCGGCCGAGGCGACGGCGGGCTTCTTCGTCCCGAACCGGGAGGTCGACCGCATCCTGTGGCTCCCGCCCACCGCGGCCCGGGCCCGGCTGACCCAGCCGCGGGACCGCGAACTGGTCGATGTATTCCTGAACGTGCTTAACCTGACATAAGCGCCATGCATCCCGAAAGGGGCAGTCGCTTGACGCCCGTGCCCCGCGCGGGGGACGGGCCCGCGCGAACGGCCGGAAACAGCCGTCTCCGGCCGAAAATCGCAGGCCAACCACCCACCACTGCGGCTCGACCACCGGAATGCCCCCGTGTCCGAGACGTAAGCGTTCCGTGACCTAACCGCACCGACCGCAGGGGTTCACCTTCCGTTCACTCTCGACCATCGGCAGCTTCACCTGTTCTGCCTAATTTCGGCCGTACACGGTGCGAAGCGCGCATGGGGCGTGCTGTCGCGTTCACCGTCACAGCAGCCCTGACGGGCTACCACACTTCGCACGCCGCCACGGACGGCGGCTTCTGGAAGGAACTCCCGAAAGTGATGCTTCAGCGCAAGAACCGGCTTCGCGCCCTTTCCCTCGGTGCTGTCGCCGTCTCCGGCGCCCTGGCCCTGACGGCGTGCGGCTCCGATGACACGGGCAAGAGCAACAACAGCGGCAGCTCGGCCTCCCCGGCCAGCTCCTCCGCCATCAAGTGCGACGGTGCCAAGGGTCAGCTGCAGGCCTCCGGCTCTTCCGCGCAGAAGAACGCGATCGACGCGTGGGTCAAGCAGTACACGCAGTCCTGCCACGACGTTCAGATCAACTACAACCCGACCGGTTCGGGCGCCGGTGTCACCGCGTTCCTCGGTGGCCAGACCGCGTTCGCCGGCTCGGACTCCGCGCTGAAGCCCGACGCTGTCGCCCAGTCGAGCAAGGTCTGCGCCGGTGGCGGCAAGGCCATCGACCTGCCGATGGTCGGCGGCCCGATCGCGGTCGGCTTCAACGTCCCGGGCGTGGACAGCCTGGTCCTCGACCCCGCCACGATCGCCCAGATCTTCAACGGCAAGATCGCGAAGTGGAACGACGCGGCGATCAAGAAGCTGAACCCGAGCGCCAAGCTGCCTGACCTCAAGATCCAGGCCTTCCACCGCTCCGACGAGTCCGGCACCACGGACAACTTCACCAAGTACCTGATCGCCACCGCCAAGAGCGACTGGCCCTACTCGGGCGGCAAGGCCTGGCAGGCCAAGGGCGGCCAGTCCGCTCAGGGCTCCGCCGGTCTGGCCCAGCAGGTCAAGCAGACCTCGGGTGCGATCTCCTACTTCGAGCTGTCCTACGCCGCCGACGGCATCAAGACGGCCGACCTCAAGACCGGTGCCTCGACCCCGGCCAAGGCCACCGTCGAGAACGCCACCAAGGCCATCGCGAGCGCCAAGGTCGCCGGCACCGGCAAGGACCTGGCCCTCAAGCTGAACTACCAGCCCACCGAGGACGGCGCCTACCCGCTGACCCTGGTCACCTACGAGATCGTCTGTGACAAGGGCAACAAGGCCGACACCCTGCCGGCCGTGAAGTCCTTCCTCAACTACATCGCGTCGGAGGACGGCCAGAACCAGCTGGCCGAGGCGAAGTACGCGCCGATCCCCGCCGAGATCAACTCCAAGGTTCGCGAGACCATCTCGAGCCTGAGCTGACCCGATGTGCGGCCCGCCCCCCGAAAGAGGGGCGGGCCGCACCGTCCGGTGCACCGCCGCCTGGAGCCGCTACCCGCCACGGCTCCGCAGACCGGAGATCCTGATGGACATCACTACACAGAACACAGAAGCGCCTCCCCCCGCCCCCCAGCCTTCAGCGGCCTCGCACAAGCGTGCGCGCCGCGGCTCCACCCGTGCCGGAGACCGGGTCTTCCTCGGCCTCTCCCGTGGGTCGGGCATCTTCCTTCTGGTGATCATGGCCGCGATCGCGGTCTTCCTCGCCTACCGTGCGTCCATCGCGATCAGCGGTGACCACGGCAACTTCCTGACCACGTTCGAGTGGAACACCAACCTGACCCCGCCGGTCTTCGGCATCGCGGTCCTGGCCTTCGGCACGGTCGTCTCCTCGATCATCGCCATGGCCCTCGCGGTCCCGGTCGCGGTCGGTATCGCGCTGTTCCTCACGCACTACTCGCCGCGCAAGATGGCCGGGCCCATCGCGTACGTCATCGACCTGCTCGCCGCCGTGCCGTCCATCGTCTACGGCCTCTGGGGCGCCCTGGTCCTCGTACCGCACATGGCCGGACTGTTCGGCTGGCTGAACGACTACCTCGGCTGGACCGGCATCTTCTCCTGGCAGGGCGGCGCCCCGCGCTCCCTGCTCACCGTCGGCATCCTGCTCGCGATCATGATCCTGCCGATCATCACCAACGTGAGCCGTGAGGTCTTCCGCCAGGTCCCGCAGATGCACGAGGAAGCGGCCCTGGCCCTCGGCGCCACGCGCTGGGAGGTCATCCGCATGGCCGTGCTGCCCTTCGGCCGCTCGGGTGTGATCTCCGCGTCGATGCTCGGCCTCGGCCGCGCGCTCGGCGAGACGATGGCCGTCGCCACCGTCCTGTCCCCGACCTTCGACATCCAGACCAGCCTGCTGGACCCGGGTGGCGGCACCTTCGCCCAGAACATCGCCAGCAAGTTCGGCGAGGCCACCGACCAGGGCCGTGACGCCCTCATCGCCTCCGGTCTGGTCCTCTTCGTCATCACCCTGCTGGTCAACGGCGCGGCTCGCGTGATCATCGCCCGCCGCAAGGAGTACTCGGGGGCCAACGCATGAGCACCGCAGCCGTCCGCGACAAGCGCGTGAGCACCCTGCGCGGTGCCAGCCTGCCGAAGTGGTCGCCCTGGGCGATCGCCGCGGGCTCGATCGCCGTGGGACTGGGCATCAGCCTGGCCGCCGGCCTCGACAGCAGCATCCAGTGGGCCCTGATGGCCGCGATCCTGTTCGTCCTCGGCACGTACGTCATCGCGGCGCGCGTCGAGGGCCGCCGTCAGGCCAAGGACCGGATCGCGACCAGCCTCGTCTGGGTCTGCTTCCTCCTCGCGGTCATCCCGTTGGCCTCCCTCATCTGGGAGACCGTCAAGCGCGGTGTGAAGGTCTTCGACATCTACTTCCTCACCCACTCGATGGGTGTGGTCGCCGACACCGAGACCGGCGGTGGTATCTACCACGCCATCCTCGGCACCCTGGAGCAGGTCGGCCTCGCCGCGGTCATCGCCGTGCCGGTCGGTGTGCTCACCGCCGTCTACCTCGTCGAGTACGGCAGCGGCAAGCTCGCCCGCTCCGTCACCTTCTTCGTCGACGTCATGACGGGTATCCCGTCGATCGTCGCCGGTCTGTTCGTCCTCAGCTTCTGGATCCTCATCCTCGACATGGGCTACTCCGGCTTCGCCGGTTCGCTGGCCCTGGCGATCCTGATGATGCCCGTGGTGGTCCGCTCCACGGAGGAGATGCTCAAGCTCGTCCCGAACGAGCTGCGCGAGGCGTCCCTCGCGCTGGGTGTCCCGAAGTGGCGCACCATCCTCAAGGTGGTCCTGCCGACCTCGATCGGCGGTATCACCACGGGTGTGATGCTCTCCATCGCACGTATCACCGGCGAGACCGCGCCGATGCTGCTGCTGGTGTGGGGCACCAACTTCATCAACAGCAACCCGTTCAAGGACCCGCAGGCCTCGCTGCCGCTGTACATCTACCAGCAGTACGCGAACAGCGCCGGTTCCGGCGCGGCCTACGACCGGGCCTGGGCGGCGGCACTCGCCCTCATCGCCTTCGTGATGATCCTCAACCTGGTGGCCCGCGGCATCGCCCGCTGGAAGGCCCCGAAGACCGGTCGCTAAAGGCGACGATTTCCGGCTCCGCCGGTCGGGGCCGACAGCGACTGATACTGGAAGTGAAGTAGTCATGGCCAAGCGAATCGACGTAAGCGGTCTCACCGCCTACTACGGCTCCCACAAGGCGATCGAGGACATCTCGATGTCGGTCGAGCCGCGTTCGGTGACGGCGTTCATCGGCCCCTCGGGCTGCGGCAAGTCGACGTTCCTGCGCACGCTCAACCGCATGCACGAGGTGACGCCGGGCGGACGTGTCGAGGGCAAGGTGCTCCTCGACAACGAGGACCTCTACGGTGCCGGGGTCGACCCGGTCTCCGTCCGCCGCGAGGTGGGCATGGTCTTCCAGCGCCCGAACCCCTTCCCCACGATGTCGATCTTCGACAACGTGGCGGCCGGCCTGCGGCTGAACGGCAGCTACAAGAAGTCCGAGCTGAGCGACATCGTGGAGAAGTCGCTCAAGGGCGCCAACCTCTGGAACGAGGTCAAGGACCGCCTGAACAAGCCGGGCTCCGGCCTGTCCGGTGGCCAGCAGCAGCGTCTGTGCATCGCCCGCGCGATCGCGGTCGAGCCGAAGGTGCTGCTCATGGACGAGCCCTGCTCGGCCCTGGACCCGATCTCCACCCTCGCGATCGAGGACCTGATCGGCGAGCTGAAGGAGCGCTTCACGATCGTCATCGTGACGCACAACATGCAGCAGGCCGCGCGTGTCTCCGACCGCACCGCGTTCTTCAACCTGGCGGCCGTGGGCCAGCCCGGCCGGCTGATCGAGATCGACGAGACGGAACGCATCTTCTCCAACCCGTCGGTCCAGGCGACCGAGGACTACATCTCGGGTCGCTTCGGCTGATCCGACCCCGGTCCGAGGACCCCTCGCGGTGCTGCATGGCGGTGCCACCGCGAGGTAGAAGAGGGCCCGCCCCTGGCTCCCGGGGGCGGGCCCGTTCGCGTTATTCGGCGACTTCCGTGCGTTCCCACCACTGGTAGACGGTGACCTGCCCCTCCTGGCTGTGCTCGTGGCGCGCCGTCATCTTGTAGTGCTCGTATCCGCCGCGGTGCGGGATCTTCAGCTCTTTTCCGGGCGGGACGACGGGCACGAGCTTGCCCGCGAGATCGTCCGGCCCGCCTTCGAGGAGTGCCTTCGCAGTCATAGTTCCAGTCTTGTCACGCGCCCGGAACCCGCATCTCGAACCGGAGGGCGCGGGAGCGCGGGCGGGCACACAGCACCACACCCCACCTCCTGACCGGCGGCTTCGGTGAAGCCGCCGGGCGGGAGACGGGGTGTGAAGAAAGGTTTCTGCGCCGGCCCTCCGGCCGGGTGGCTACAGGAACGCCAGGTTGACCATCCAGAAGGCGCACGCCGCCACGATCGCCGCCGCCGGCATCGTGATGAACCAGCCCAGGACGATGTTCTTGGCGATACCCCAGCGCACGGCGTTCAACCGCTTCGTGGCGCCCACGCCCATGATCGCCGACGTTATGACGTGCGTCGTGGAGATCGGCGCCTTGAACAGGTACGCCGTCGCGAACATGATCGACGCGCCCGTGGTCTCCGCCGCGAACCCCTGCGGCGGATCCAGTTCGATGATCTTGCGGCCGAGCGTGCGCATGATGCGCCAGCCACCCGCGTACGTCCCCAGCGACAGCATCGCCGCGGAGACGAGCTTCACCCATACCGGGATCGGGTCGCCGTAGTGCTGGACGTCGCCGATGACCAGCGCCATCGTCACGACGCCCATGGTCTTCTGCGCGTCCTGGAGGCCGTGGCCGAGCGCCATACCCGCTGCCGAGACGGTCTGCGCTATGCGGAATCCCCGCTTCGCCTTGTGCGGACTGGCCCGACGGAACATCCACATGATGGCCGTCATCACCAGATAGCCGACGATCAGGCCCACCACCGGGGACAGGAACATCGGCGTGACGATCTTGTCCAGGACCCCGGACCAGTACACCGTCGTCCCACCGGCCAGCGCCGCGCCCACCAGTCCGCCGAACAATGCGTGGGACGAGGACGACGGCAGGCCGAAGTACCAGGTGAGCAGGTTCCAGGCGATCGCGCCGAGCAGTGCCGCGAAGAGGATGCCCATCCCCTTGCCGCCGGAGGGCGTCTGGATCAGGCCCTCACTGACCGTCTTCGCCACCTCGTTGCCGAGGAACGCACCGGCGAGGTTCATCACCGCCGCCATGGCCAGCGCGGCACGCGGCGTCAGCGCACGCGTCGACACCGAGGTGGCGATGGCGTTCGCCGAGTCGTGGAAGCCGTTGGTATACGCGAAGAACAGCGCGATCAGGATGGTGAGGATCAGAGCAAAGGTGTCCATGGACGCCTCAGGACTCCTTGACCGCGATGGTCTCCACGGTATTGGCCACGTGTTCGAACGCGTCCGCCGCTTCCTCCAGCACGTCCACGATCTGCTTGAGCTTCAGGACCTCGATCGCGTCGTACTTGCCGTTGAACAGATGGGCGAGCAGTTTGCGGTGGATCTGGTCCGCCTGGTTCTCCAGACGGTTCACCTCGATCCAGTACTCGGTCAGATTGTCCAGCGTCCGCAGATGGGGCATCGCCTCGGCCGTCAGCTCGGCCGCCCGCGCCAGCACCTCGATCTGCTGTTCGACACCCTTCGGCAGCTCCTCGATGTTGTAGAGGACGACCAGGTCGACGGCCTCCTCCATGAAGTCCATGATGTCGTCGAGGGAGGACGCCAGCGAGTAGATGTCCTCACGGTCGAACGGCGTGATGAACGAGGAGTTCAGCTGGTGGAAGATCGCGTGCGTGGCGTCGTCACCGGCGTGTTCCGCTGCCCGCATACGCTCCGCGATCTCGGCCCGGGCGGAGGCGTCCGCCCCGAGCAGTTCCATCAGGAGTTTCGAGCCCGTGACGATGTTGTCCGCGGACGCGGCAAACATGTCATAGAAGCTCGTCTCCCTGGGGGTCAGACGAAAGCGCACGTGGGGTCCTCGGGATGCTTCGGTTTCGGTCAGGCTGATGCTAGGCACATCATCCGGCCACGGCTAAGGGGCCGTCCTCCAGTGTCGCCCATCGGACACGGTGGTCAGCACGGGGGCGGTACGGGGGCGGCCAAGGCTCTGGCCAAGGGCCCTATACCCAGCAAAGTTCGTTACCATATACCCACCAGGGGTATCTGTCCGTGCCGGGAAGTACAGGATCCGCCACAGCGGGCCACTTGTCCGGTTCCTTCTCACCGGGCAGCTGTCGACAGGAGGACCCGATGACGACCACCGAGGCCGGCGCGGCGGCGCCCTCCGAGGGTGACGGGACCGTGGCGACCGACCACGACCGCGGCATCCACGGCTACCACAAGCAGAAGGACGAGCACCTCAAGCGGCTGCGCCGGATCGAGGGCCAGATCCGTGGGCTGCAGCGCATGGTCGACGAGGACGTGTACTGCATCGACATACTCACGCAGGTCTCCGCCTCGACGAAGGCCCTGCAGTCCTTCGCGCTCCAGCTCCTGGAGGAGCATCTGCGCCACTGCGTCGCGGACGCCGCGCTCAAGGGCGGCTCGGAGATCGACGCGAAGGTGGAGGAGGCCACGAGGGCGATCGGGCGGCTGCTGCGCACCTGACGCCGCAGGCGGGCGGGTCGTCCGCCGCCGGGCCGCGGTCCTTGCCCGCTCACCCGCCGGTCGCGTCCCGCTCCTCGGCCACCCTGAGCACCTCGTCGATGCTCTCCAGGCTGAGCCGGTCCTCGTGTGCGGCCGAGGCGGCGATGATCAGATCCCCGCACAGCTCGATCTCGGCGAGGGCCACGTGGTCCTGTACTGCCGTACCGCCGAGCGGAGCCACGTGCATCACCTCTTTCTGCCGTCACCGACTTCCTAGGGTAGGGAGCGGTCTACGCGCCGCGCATGGCACGGACGGACCATTTCCGGCCCCTCAGCCGCGCCACTTTCGGCCTGCCCGCCCCGGCGACGCCCGGTTCTCCTCACTGCTCCGCGATCTTCCCGGCGAAGATGTCCCTGGTCGCCGGCAGCCGTACGTCGACGGGGGCCCCGAAGCCGTAGAGCAGCGTCGTCGACGCCACCGCGACGGTCGTCCTCTGCCGGCCGTTGACGAAGCTGAACCGGTGGCTCACCTTCCGCAGGCGTCCCTGGTCGTCGAGATAGGCGTCGAACGGCACCTCGGCCGTGGCGAACCCTTTCGCCGCCGCCCGGAACGGCTCCTGGTCCACGGCCGGAACGCGCTGTGCCGCGAGGACGATGTCGGCCACCCCCTGGTAGTGCCGCACGGGGACGCCCCCGACCTCGGCCTGTCCGACGTATCGCGCGCTGCGGGCCCCGCGCAGCAACTGGGCCGCCGCATAGGGATCGGTGGCGCCGCCGGTGACGAGGTTGCCGTCGGAGAGCGTGGCCGTGTCGACTCGTACCCATTTGTCCGCTGGCACCCCCGCGCCCCGGTTCTTCATGAACAGGGCTCCGGGGGAGAGAAGTTCGGTGATGGGGCGGTGCTCCTCAGTGCCGGCGGGGTCCTTCGGCAGCAGGACGGTCAGCCGGCCGAGCCGGGCGCGGTAGTCGTAGACGCCCTCGCCGTAGATGGTGACCCGGGTGCCGCCGGTGGCCATCTCCATCGACGTCCGCGTCCTTGAACTGCCCGCCCGCACCAGGGCCCCGGCCGCCCGCTGGAGTTGCCGGACGGCGTCCGCGCCGGACGGCGCGTCGCCGACGACGGCTCCGCCGCCCGCGCATCCGGTGACCGAGGTGCCGCAGACCAGCAGTCCCAGCGTCGCGACGACCGCCGCACCGACCCGACCGTGCTGCCGCACCACCATCGTCCGCCTACCCCCAGCCGGTACGTCCCGGTGTCCCTGCTGTCGTTCCGGTTAACGACCAGTAGGGAGAGCCGTCACGCGCCCCGAGGGCTCATGCGCCTTGGCCCGCAGCACACTTGCCTTGGGTAACCTTGTCGGAGTGGAACAAGGGGACATGGCCGCCGACCCGGACGGGCATCGCGCGACGACGGTGGAACAGGGCCGGTTCTGTGTGGCCCGATGCACCTGCGGCTGGCGGGGTCCGGCGCGCAGAGCCCGCAGCCTCGCGCGGACGGACGCCGAGGGGCATGTCGTCGGCGGGGGCGGCCGACCGGGCCATCTCCGCCAGAACGACTGAAAACGGTCATATCCATTCGCAACTGCCCGGGGCTGTAGCGATTCTGTGGCAATTTTCTGCGAACTCGGAGCAGGAACGGACCATCTCAGTCCACAGGAACCCACGGGAGGCCCACACATGCAACGGCGTATGTTCATCGGCGGAAGCACCGCCGCACTCGCGACGGCCGTGACCGCCGCGTGCACCGGCGGCACCAGCAGCTCCGCGGCGGCCGCGGGCACTGCGAACGCCGAGGGCACGTCGGTGCGTACAGCCACCACCACCGCCACCACCGCCACCCGTGTGGCCGCCGACCTGACGGCTCTGGCCAAGGACCTGTCGGGCACCCTGGTCCGCCCGGGCGACCACACCTGGCCCGCGGCCCACCAGCTCTACAACACCCGCTTCGACTCGCTGAAGCCCTCGGCGGTCGCGTACGTGGCGCACGCCGACGACATCCGCACCGTGCTGGCGTACGCCCGGGCCCACCATGTCAAGGTCGCGATACGCAACGGCGGACACTCCTACGCCGGTTGGTCCTCCGGCGACGGCCGCCTGATCCTCGACGTCTCGAAGCTCAGCACGATCCGGGCGAGCGGCAGCGAGGCAGTCGTCGGCGCGGGCTCCAAGCTGATAGACGTCTACCGGGCGCTCACCGCGAAGGGCGTCACCATACCCGCCGGCTCCTGCCCCACCGTCGGCGTCTCCGGACTCACCCTCGGCGGCGGCCACGGCGTGGTCTCCCGCGCCTACGGACTGACCTGCGACAGCCTCACCCAGGCGACCCTCATCACCGCGGACGGCAAGCAGCTCGTCGCGAACGCCACCGAGAACAAGGCCCTCTTCTGGGCCCTGCGCGGCGCGGGCAACGGCAACTTCGGCGTCGTCACCGAACTGCGCTTCAAGACGCACCCGGCGCCTCAGGCGGTGTCGGCCTACGTCACCTGGCCCTGGGCCAAGGCCGCCGCCGTGCTCAAGGCCTGGCAGGAGTGGGGCCCCGACCAGCCCGACGAGATCTGGTCCTCCTGCCACCTGGAGAACGGCGGCACGCCCACCGTCTCCGTGGCCGCCTTCTCGATCGGCACGTACGGGGAACTGCAGAACGCGGTCGACCGCCTGGCCGCGAAGGTGGGCTCCCCCGCCCGCAGCGTCACGCTCAAGCGGCACACGTACGAGGGCGCGATGGAGGCGTACGCCGGCTGCTCGTCCTTCCCCACCGCCGCCCAGTGCCATCTGCCGGGCTCGACGCCGGGCCGCTCCCCGCAGGGCGCCCTCGGCCGCGAGACCTACGCGGCCCGCTCGGACTTCTTCGACCGCTCGATCCCGGCGGCCGGCATCCAGACGATCCTGAACCAGGTCGCGCAGGCGCGGGGCGGCGCGGGCAGCGTCGCCTTCACCGCGCTCGGCGGTGCGGTCAACCGGGTCTCTCCGACGGCCACCGCGTTCGTGCACCGCCGCTCGCGCATGCTGGCGCAGTACATCGCGAGCTGGGGCGCGGGCTCCTCCGGCACGACGGCCCAGTCCTGGCTGACGTCCGCGCACGCCTCCATGCGCGGCTACGCGTCCGGGGCGGCGTACCAGAACTACACGGACCCGACCCTGACGAACTGGCGGAAGGCGTACTACGGGGACGCGGCCACCCGGCTCACCCAGGTGAAGCACCAGTACGACCCGACCGGCTTCTTCACGTTCCCGCAGTCGCTGTAGGGGACGCGCCCGGCGGGCCGCCCTCCCGGGCCCCCGCCGGGGCCCGTGGCAGCGGACCCGCGACCCCGGCGCCGGCCGTGCGGCAGTCGTCCGCGCGGTCGGCGGTCGTCACGCCGCCAGGTCCCGCTCCTCGGCCGTCTGTTCGGTGCGCGCCCCGGGAATCACGGCCTGCGCGGCGCGCGCCCCGCGGGCCCGGATCAGCAGTCCGGCGCGGGGCGAGGCCTCGATCGCCTTCGTCAGCGGGGTGAGCAGCGCCATGGCGAGCGGGGAGAGCAGCAGGGCGACGGCCGTGCCGAGGGCGAAGCCACCGACGACGTCCGTCGGGTAGTGCACACCCATGAAGACCCGGCAGAAACCTTCGAGCAGAGCGAGTCCCAGGCCGGCGAGCCCGAACTTCCGGTGGGCGATGAACAGGCCGACCGCCGCCGCCATGGTGAGCGTGGCGTGGTCGCTGACGAAGGAGTAGTCCGTCTTGCCCGTGGCGAGGACGTCGAGCCCCTGATGGTCGACGAACGGCCGGGGGCGCTCCACGAAGCCCCGGATCGGCACGTTCACGAGCACCGCGACACCGGCCGCCAACGGGGCCCAGACCAGCGCGGCGACGCCGGCGGCGGCATCGGCACCGCCCCGTCGGCGCACGGTCCACCAGCACCACAGGATGAGCAGGACCATGGCGAGCAGCAGCCCGTACTCGCCGACGAAGGACATGGCGCGGTCGAACCAGTGCGGCGCTTCCTTGGCCAGGCCGTTGATGTCGTACAGCAGATCGACGTCAGGGTTCGACCCGGATTCGGCGAGTCCAGCCATCGTGCGCTGTCCCTTCGTCCTCTGTCCCGTTCCACGGACGCGCAGGTGCGCGCTCCGTACCACCACCCCCGTGGTCGTAGATCCGCTCCACGTCAAGCCGGCTGCCGTAGTCGACGCTCTACGTCAGAAGGAACGCACGGCCCTCCGGTCCCCGTTCCGCATTCCACACAATGATCACGCAGACGTTATCGAAGAGAGACTCGTCGTCGCTGCTCAGAGGGGTGCGTGTAGCAAAAAGTTCCAGCCGACATATGCCTGCGTGCATGTCCTTCACACCCCGGTTCACACCGTCGTGGGCAGCGCTTTCGCGCCATCTTCGGTGACACGCGTCGCCCCGAAGTAATCAGGGGTGTCGATCGGGTCGAAACGGATCACGGCACCGGTCCTGGGCGCGTCGATCATGTAGCCGCCGCCGACGTAGACACCGACGTGCCGGATGGCGCGGGAGTTGGTCAGATCGTCGGAGAAGAACACCAGGTCCCCCGGGAGCAGTTCGTTCCGCTTGGGATGGGGCCCGGCGTTGTACTGGTCGTTGGCGACACGCGGCAACGTCACGCCCACGGTCTCGTACGCGGCCTTGGTCAGTCCGGAGCAGTCGAAGCGCCCGCCCTGGTCGGGGGTGCCGTCGCCACCCCACAGATAGGGGGTGCCGAGCTTCTTCTGCGCGAAGTAGATGGCGCCCGCCGCCTGCTTCGAGGGGTCGACCCGCCGCACCGGCGCGGCGAAGCTCTTCGCCAGGGTCGTGATGGTCTTCACATAGTTCTGGGTCTCCGCGTACGGCGGCACGCCCCCGTACCTGATGACCGCGTACGCCCCCGCGTTGTAGGCGGCGAGCATGTTGTCCGTCAGGTTCCCGGGGGCGTCCTTCACATACGAGGCGAGCTTGCAGTCGTACGACGCGGCCGACGGGATGGCGTCGCGCGGGTCCCAGACGTCGGCCCGGCCGTCGCCGTTGCCGTCGATGCCGTGGATGGCCCAGGTGCCGGGGATGAACTGGGCGATCCCCTCGGCCTTCGCGGGGCTCTTGGCGTTCGGGTTGAAGCCGCTCTCCTGGTACAGCTGGGCGGCGAGCAGCGCGGGGTTGATCGCGCTGCACAGGTTGCCCCACTTCTGGACTATGGACGCGTAAGCGGCGGGCACGGCGTTCCGGGCCAGTCCGACGGTCCCGTTCCCGAAGCCGCTCACCAGGTTTCCGGCCACGACATAGACGCCTACGACGAGCAGCATCACGAAGCTCAGCGCGGCGCCGACGGCAGCGGTCGCCAAGATCCACGCCTTACGCACCGTCAACCGCCCCTCGCCGCACGGGAGTCCGCCGAGGGTCAGTGTAGGGGCGGGGGCCGTCCGGGGACCGGAAAAGAGCTGGTCCGGCCACCGCCGACGCACAAGATCGGCCAGTCGGAGGGCGGGTGGCGGTGGCGAGGGGGTCAGGGGTGACACGCGGGTGGCGCGTGGGCGGTGCGCGGGTGGTGCGGGGGTGCTTCAACGGGGCCCCGCGGTCGTCCGCCGAGACCCCCTCGGGCCGCCCCGGCGACCGTCGGACGAGGTCCCCTCGGGCCGCCCGGCTCAGCCCCCCGACCGCCCGCGGCACGGCCCCGACCGCCCGGCATGCGTGCCGGCGGCCGAGGTCAGGTGCCCGAGGCGGTCCGGTACAGGTTCGCGGCCTCGTCCCTCAGGACGACGCTGTACGAGACGTCGGGGGTGGTACCGCCCTGTTCGTGCCCGCCGAGCACGCCGACGACCTCGCCGTCGCCGTTCACCCAGGGGCTGCCGCTCGTGCCGCCGCTGAAGCCGGGGCACTCGATGCGCTGTTGCGTGGCGCTGTGCACGGTCGGCTTGTTGACGCAGGTTATGGGCGTCTCACGGGAGTCGGGGTAGCCGGTGACGGTGACCGCGGTGGCCCCGGTCTGCCGCCCCGTGACGAACCGGTTGCTCCCGACGATGTCCTCGACGTCGACACCGCCGATGGTCTCCACGGTGGCGAAGCCGACATCGCTGTCCTCGTCCTGGTCACCGCTCCAGGCGTCGCCGACGTAGGTCTTGGTGATCTTCCACAGCCCGTACGGGGCCTTGCCGTCCCGGTAGCCGGGGGCGAACCAGATGGTGCCGGTGGTCAGACAGTGCGCGGCGGTCACGATCAGGCTGTGGGCCTTGCTGTGCACCACGGAGGCGGTGCAGAAGTGCCCGCCCTCCAGAGCACCGCCGGGACCGAAGAGCGCACCGATCCGTGAGGCGGCCGCATTCGTCTCGGCCTCGGCGGTCAGACCCAGCGGTCCGGTGCCGCCGTCGGCGGCGGCCACGGACGAGGTCGTGACGACCAGGATCACGAGAGCACCGAGGAACGCGTGCCGGCGGTTGCCAGGGGGGCGTGTGATGCGCTTCATCACCTTCCACTGTGACCCACCAAGGTGAGAAAAACCCTGTGAGCTTCCTGAAATTAACCTATGAGGTTCCGTTGCCGCAGGTCAGCACGCGCATCCGGCCCACAGCGACCTCGCCCCTTCGGACGTACGGCTTCCGCAACGACCCCGGACTCCTCCCCGGCACCGATACCCCATCCGGCGCAGGACTTATGCGCCCGTGTACGCCGCGGTCGTGCGCTCCGCCGCGGCCCGCGCCGCCTCCTCCGGCTCGCCCGACGCCGCATTGGCCTCACCCCAGGCCGCGCTGCTGAGCGTCACATAGCGGCGTCCCTCGTCCGACGCCAGCCACGCCATGCTCTCGGCGGGGTCCACGGAGGCCCCGGTCGCCAGATGGCGCGACAGGCCCAGCAGGCCCATGTCCCAGCCCACGCCCACCGCGCCGGGGCCGAACTCGGCCCAGCGTTCGTCATCCACATGAGCGATGTGGTCCAGTTCGAAGCGCGTCCGCTCCTCCGCGACCGGCGTCAGCCGCAGTTCGATCCAGCTGACCTCGCCGCCGAACTCCCAGGTCGCGAAGAAGCCCCTCGGCGGGTCGCACCGTTCGATCGTGCCGCTCGCATTGCCCTGCAGCTCGAAGCGCCCGCCCAGGCGCAGTTCGCCCGAGACGGGCAGGAACCAGCGCGGGATGCGCTCGGGGTTCGTACAGGCGTCCCAGAGGTCCTCGAGCGGAGCGTCATAGGTCCGGGAGATCGTCACCACCCGCGCCTCGCCCGGTCCGAACAGCTTGCGGCCCACCTGCCGCTGTACGGAACTGATCTCGTGCGTCACGTCAACGCCTTCGAGCATCGCTGTCTCCTTCCAGGCGGCGTGACCGCCTTCCTCGCGCCAACTCCGTCTCCAGCGCGTCCAGCCGTGGGGCCCAGAACCGCCGGAAGCGCCCGATCCACTCGTCCACGTCGCGCAGCGGCTCCGGGTTCACCGCGTACAGCCGGCGCGCCCCCTGCGGACGGACCGTCGCGAAGCCGTTCTCCCGCAGCACCTTCAGATGCTGGGAGACGGCCGGCTGGGATATCCCGAACTCCGTGGTGATCACTTCGCACACCGCCCCGGACGTCATCTCCCCGTCCGCGAGCAGTTCGAGGATCCTGCGGCGCACGGGGTCTCCGAGCACATCGAATGCGTGCATGGTGGGGACCATATCAGCACGCACTTATATAAGGGAGCACTGAAATACGCGCGCCGTAAACGCCGCCCACCGCACAGGCGGACGCGCATCGATCACCCGGACCCGAACCCATGCGTCCCCTGCGCCTCCCGTCGAGCAACTGTCAGGCACACGTCATCACCAGGCCATCAACCGGCAAGGCGGCCACCTCGGTTCAGTAAGGCGGAAGTCAGGATTCCCGAACGCTCTTGTTTGTCGCGTACTCAACAAGTCAGGGTGGTCGCGGACCGCCGCCCCGCCGCCGGGCACCCGCCCGGCGACGCACCCGCACAGCCCCCTGTCCCGCCTGACCCAGGAGAACGCAGTTGCGTAGCACACCCCCCGACTCAGCGCCCATACGCGGCAGATGGCGACGCATAGGCTCGGCCGCCGCGGCCACCACCGCCCTGCTGCTGGCCGGCCTCGGCACCGCGGCGCACGCGAACGCCGCCTCGACCACCGCCACGGCCGCCTCGTCCGCGAAGGTGACGTGGACCCGCTCGTGCGCCGCGCCCAAGAAGAAGGGCGAGATGGCCTGCAACGCCCTGCGCGTAACGGGCGGCGTCACGGCCTTCCAGCAGCAGCGGGCCAAGGCGGAGGGCATCACCGCCAAGGCTCTCTCCCCCGAGGCCGCCGCCGACTCCCCCACCGGTTACGGCCCCAGTGACCTCCAGGACGCCTACGGCCTCGCCGACGCCGCCTCCTCGAACGGCTCCGGGCGGACCATCGCGATCGTGGACGCGTACGACGATCCGAACGCCGAGTCGGACCTCGCCGCGTACCGCTCGTACTACGGCCTGCCGGAGTGCACCACCGACGACGGCTGCTTCAAGAAGGTGAGCCAGACCGGCTCGACCACCTCGCTGCCCACCGCCGACAGCGGCTGGGCCGGGGAGATCTCGCTCGACCTCGACATGGCCAGCGCGATCTGCCCGAACTGCAACATCACGCTGGTCGAGGCCAAGTCGTCCTCGATGGCGAACCTCGGCACCGCGGTGAACGAGGCCGTCAAGCTCGGCGCGAAGTACGTCTCCAACAGCTACGGCGGCGCGGAGTCCTCCTCCGACAGCGGCTACGACACCTCGTACTTCAAGCACCCCGGGGTCGCCATCACGGTGAGCGCGGGCGACGAGGCGTACGGCGCCGAGTACCCGGCCGCCTCCCGGTACGTCACCGCCGTCGGCGGCACCAAGCTCTCCAGCTCCTCCAACAGCCGTGGCTGGACCGAGAGCGTGTGGCACACCAGCAGCACCGAGGGCACCGGCTCCGGCTGCTCCGCCTACGACGCCAAGCCCACCTGGCAGACCGACACCGGCTGCACCAAGCGCATGATCGCCGACGTGGCGGCCGTCGCCGACCCGGCGACCGGCGTCTCGGTCTACGACACCTACGGCGACGGCACCGGCTGGGCGACCTACGGCGGCACCAGCGCGTCGTCCCCGATCATCGCCGGCGTCTACGCCCTCGCGGGCACCCCGTCCAGCAGCTCCTACCCGGCGCAGTTCCCGTACGGCGCAGCCGGCACGTCCGCCCTCAACGACGTGACCAGCGGAAGCAACGGCAGCTGCTCGACGAGCTACTTCTGCACCGCGCGGTCCGGCTACGACGGCCCGACCGGCTGGGGCACCCCGGAGGGAACCTCCGCCTTCACCGGCTGATCCCCCTCCGCACACCAGGACGGACGCCGCCGGGAAACACGTGGGGACTTGACCGCCGGCGTTCTTCCGGAACCGGGCCACGGCAGCCGGCCGCGGCCCGGTTCCTCCTTCTCCGCCTCGCAGAACCTTTGAGGCGTCTGTGAGTTGCATCGTGCGTGCGGCGCCCGTCCGGGGCGCCGCACGGACAGAGGGCCGCGGCTGAACGCCGCGGCCCTCTGTCTGCCCACCGACGGCGCACGAGCAGCCGGCGCGCTCCGCTTCGCTGTCCGGATATAGCCTTCCGCTCGTACGGGTGACCCTCGTAACGAACGGACCGGCCGAACGGGTCACCCCACGGGCCGGCCCGAGTCGTCGCGGCGTGAAGGGGGTTGGCGACAGCACCGCACGACAGGTTCCGCTTCTACCTCATTGCCCGTCGTGACCTGCCGTGATACACACAGTGACCATGCTCCCCTTTCCCTGCCGCCCGACGCACGCATGAGGGGCCCGGACGGGCCGGAGGCAAGGGACACGTACCAAATCCGCCAATCAATGACTCCAAGTCGACATACGACAGCGTCATTGTCAGCGAGAATGTCCCTGACCTCTGCGCGCGTGGCAGGGGCTACGGAACTACCCACCAGGGGCGGTGACTTACATGCATCTCGCGGCCGCAAAAGGCGACATCAACACGATCATCGGCGGTATCGCCCCAGACTGGGGCCCGTTCGGCAGCCTGGGCAACGAGGCTCGCGTGATGGTCGAAGTGGTGATGGCCGTTGCCATCCTGCTCTGTCTGGCGATCGCGATCTGGGGCGCGGCCAAGCAGCGCATCGGCGCGACCGCCCTGCGCGACACGTTCAGTGCCGAGCAGGGCAAGGGGCTGATCATCGCGGGCCTGACCGGAGTCTTCATCATCGGCTCGCTCGGCACGCTGTTCACCATCGTGTACGGCATGGCCGTGTAGGGCCGCCCCGGACCGCCAAGACCCGCCTGGCGCGCCATCAGTCCCGTCCGGGCGCGCCCGGCTCCCACCTCCGACCCATCCGTCCGTCGCGCCCACCGGCTGAGGTTGCGTTTCCCTGATGTCGAGTCACCACACCGCGCCCGCGCGGGAACCAGCACGGCTACCGTCGTACTTCTACGCGTTTCCGCACGGGGCGCGGACCGGTCACGAGTTCGAGGGGGCGTGCGCGACGTGAGTCTCGGTGACGGTGCCTCCGGCGAGAGCGACGGGGAGTACGGCGGCGTCGGGCAGACGCGGACACGGCTGCCCGACCGGCCCGGCGACGTGTACGGGGGCGCCCGGCGAGGCCGCTCCTCCTCACGCAGCCTGGTCACGGTCGTCGGGGTGGTCGTCCTGCTGATCGCCGCGATCGCCTTCGCCAACCGCGGGGGCGACTCCGCCTCGTCGGACGGCAACGGCGACGGCAAGGCGGGCGCGGCCCCCACGGCAGCGACGGGCACCCGCCCGGTCCGCACGAAGGCAGGCGCGATCCCCTCGGGCTACGCCCACGACCAACAGGGCGCGCAGTCGGCTGCGGCGAACTATGCGGTGGCGTTGGGTTCGGGCGACATGTTCAACAAGGACAGACGGGACGAGATCCTCAGGACGATCATCACGCCCTCACGGGTGGCCGGCTTCGAAGGCACGCTGGACAAGGCGTACAGCCCGGAGTTCAACAAGAAGGTGGGTCTGAACGAGAACGGCTCCGCGCCTCAGGGCTACACCTTCGTCTCGCGCACCACCCCCATCGGCAGCAAAGTCACGAGCTTCTCGACCGACGGAGCGACCGTGGACGTCTGGTGCAACGGCCTCCTGGGGCTCGCAGGGCAGAACTCCACCAACCCGGTCACCAGCAGTTGGTTCACCATCACCATGCAGCTCGAGTGGAACAACGGCGACTGGAAGATCGTGCAGCACTCCCAACAGGACGGCCCCGCGCCGGTCCCGGGGGACGACCGTGCTTCCAGCGCCGATGACATGGCCAAGGCAGTTGAGGAGTACGGAGGGTTCACCTATGCGCGCTGACCGCTACGTACTCAAGCTGTCGGGTGCCGTTGTGGCCGTTCAGAGCGCAGCGCTGCTGCTCGCCGCACGCGCTGTCGCCGCACCGAGTCCCACGCCCTCGCCCACGAAGAGCAGCGACCCCTGCGCCCTCATCCACGGCCCGGCCAAGGACTACTGCGAAAAAGGCAACTCCCCGGGCTCCGGCGGCTCCTCCAACACCCTCACCGACAGCCTCGACCCCCTCTCCTCCCTCGCCAAGGGCTGCGCCAAGGCCGCCTCCTGGACCGTCGACAAGCTCAGCGAGGCCGTGAAGCAGACCGCCAGCGTCGACTTCACCAACCAGGCCTTCCTGCACCAGTACGAGATCGTCTTCGCGGCGTCGGCCATCCTCACCCTCCTGCTGTGGCTCCTGGCCGTCGCCAAGCGGGCGGTCCGCGGCGTCCCGTTCACCACCGCCGTGTCCGAAGCCGTCGGCTTCCTCTGGCTGACCGTGCTGGCCTCCGCCTTCACCCCGCTGATCCTCTACACGGTCGTCTCGGCGACCGACGGCGTCAGCGACGTCCTCGCCAAGACCACGGGCGACCAGACCGAGACCTTCTTCGGCGCGTTCTCCGGCGCGCTCAGCAAGGGAACGGACATCGGCGGCGGCCCGATCATGCTGATCATCGTGTCGCTGATCTCGATCCTCGCCGCGGGCGTCCTGTATCTGGAGCTGTTCCTGAGGGCGGTCCTGCTGTACGTCGGCGCCCTCCTCGGCGTCGTCGTCTACTCGGGCCTCGTCGACAAGAACCTCTGGGGCCACGTCCGCCGCTGGGCGGGCATCATGATCGCGGTGATCCTGGTCAAGCCGGTGATCGTCATCGTGCTCGGGCTCGCCGGCGCACTCGCCACCGACAAGGGCCCGGACTCCCTCGCGGCCGTCGTCTCCGGCCTCGCCATCATCCTGCTCGCCATCTTCGCGAGCGGCATGATCTACCGCTTCGTCCCCGGTTTCGGCGACGAGATCGCCGCCTCCCGCAACAACCGCGTGATGCAGGGCGCCGAACGCAAGGCCGCGGCCGTCATCAGCTCCCCGGCGACCCTCGTCGCCCAGGGCATCAAGACCCACAGCGCCCGCGCCGACACCGGCGGCGGCGGCCAGCCGCCCCGCCCCGCCAACCCCGTGAGCGGCGGCGTGGCCGCACACAGCACCCGCACCCCGGGTGGCGGCCCCGTCGCCTCGTCCGCGCCCCCGCCGCGCACCAGCCCGGCCGACACCCCGCACGCCAGCAGCACCCGCAACAGCAGTACCAACCGCACGGGAGGTGAAGGGCGTTGACGACCCAGTCCCATGTGTCGCATCCGGTCACGCCCCGCCGGACTTATCTGATCGGCCGCGCCCGGCCGAACGCGATCATCGGCCGCAACCGCGAGTCCGGCGAGATCGTGCTGATCATCGCGGGCGCGTTCCTCGGCATGATGTGCGGGCTGCTCGTCCCGGTCCTGTCCCTGCGCATCGTGCTCCTGATGGGCTTCCCGCTGCTCGCGCTGGCCGCCGTGTACATCCCGTACAAGCACCGCACGTTCTACAAGTGGTTCGAGATCAACCGCAGTTACAAGCGGACCCTGCGCCAGGGGACGACGTACCGGAGCTCCGTGATGGAGGCCGGCACCGGGTACGACGGCCGCGAGGTCGAGGTGGGCCCGCCGCCCGGCATCGGCCGGATCTCCTGGCTCGCCGCCCCCTTCGGGCCGGACGAGATCGCCGTCCTGCTGCACGCCGACCGGCGCACCGTCACCGCCGCCATCGAGATCGAGGGCCCGGGCGTCGGCCTGCGCGACAGCGAGGACCAGGAGGCCCTCGTCGACCGCTTCGGCACGCTGCTGAAGCACGTGGCGAACGGCGACGGCTTCGTCACCCGCCTCCAGATGCTGGCCCGCACCCTGCCCGCCGACCCGGACGCGCACGCCAAGGACGTCGCCCAGCGCGGCGACGACCGCGCCCCGGCCTGGCTGCGGCAGTCCTACGACCAGCTGCAGTCCATGGTGTCGACGAGCAGCGAGCAGCACCGCGCCTACCTCGTCGCCTGTATGCACTACACCCGTGAACTCGCCGCCGAGGCACAGACCATGGCGCGCGCCGCCCGGCCCCAGGGCGGCAAGAAGGTCGACCGGGACGCGGGCCTCGCGGTGGTCATGGCGCGTGAGCTGACCGACATCTGCTCACGTCTGCAGGAGGCCGACATCCGCGTACGGCAGCCGCTGGGCCAGGGCCGGCTCGCCTCCCTCATCCACTCCATGTACGACCCCGACCACCCCATCGACCACATCCAGGCGATGACCAAGCGCAACGCCTGGCCCGCCGAGCTCGACGCCATGGAGCCCACCTACCTCCAGGCGAAGACCCGGGAGTCGTCGACGCGCGCGCCCTGGTGCCATGCCACCGCCTGGGTCAAGGAGTGGCCGATGACCCCGGTCGGCGTGAACTTCCTGGCGCCGCTGCTGGTCCACACCCCGGACGTCATCCGGACCGTCGCCGTCACCATGGACCTCGAACCCACCGAGGTCGCCATCGAGCGCATGCTCACCGAGAAGACGAACGACGAGGCCGAGGCCAGCCGCGCCGCCAAGATGAACCGCACCGTCGACCCCCGTGACATCGCCGCCCACTCCCGCCTCGACCAGCGCGGCGAGGACCTCGCGAGCGGCGCCGCGGGCGTCAACCTGGTCGGTTACATCACCGTCTCCGCCCGTACGCCGGAGGCACTGGCCCGCGACAAGCGGACCATCCGCGCCTCGGCCGGCAAGTCGTATCTGAAGCTGGAGTGGTGCGACCGCGAGCACCACCGGGCCTTCGTCAACACGCTCCCGTTCGCCACCGGCATTCGGAGGTAAGGACCTGATGCGGGATCCGCTGTCCGTCCTGACCGACGCCTTCACGTCCTTCCTCTTCGGAAAGGTCGAGACGACCCGGCTGCCCGTCCGCACGTCCACGGGCCAGGCCCAGGCCGTCTACCTGCCCACCGCCGCACCCGGCCTGGGCGACTCCGGCGTGATCATCGGCCGCGAGGTCTACTCCGGGAAGGGGTACATCTACGACCCCTTCCAGCTGTACGGGCAGCAGCTCCCGGCGCCGCACTGGCTCGTCCTCGGCGAGTCCGGCAACGGCAAGTCGGCGCTCGAGAAGACGTACGTCCTGCGCCAGCTGCGCTTCCGCGACCGCCAGGTCGTGGTCCTGGACGCACAGGGCGAAGACGGCGTCGGCGAGTGGAACCTCATCGCCCAGGAGCTGGGCATCACCCCCATCCGGCTCGACCCGATGGCCGCCCTGGACCACGGCATCCGCCTCAACCCGCTCGACCCCGCGATCACCACGACCGGCCAGCTGGCACTGCTGCGCACGATCATCGAGGTCGCGATGGGACACGGCCTGGACGAGCGCTCCGGCTTCGCCCTCAAGGTCGCGCACGCCTACGTCAACGAGACGATCGTCGAGCGCCAGCCGGTGCTCACCGACATCGTCGAACAGCTGCGGCACCCCGAACCGGACTCCGCGGAGGCGATGAACGTCGCCCTGGACGACGTACGGGCCTGGGGCCTGGACGTGGCGCTGGTCCTGGATCGTCTGGTCGACGGTGACCTGCGGGGCATGTTCGACGGGCCGACGACGGTCGGCATCGACCTGGACGCCCCGCTGATCGTGTTCGACCTGTCCCACATCGACCGCAACTCGATCGCCATGCCGATCCTGATGGCGATCGTCGGTGTGTGGCTGGAGCACACCTGGATCCGCCCCGACCGGAAGAAGCGCATCTTCCTGGTCGAGGAGGCCTGGCACATCATCAACAGCCCGTTCGTCGCCCAGCTGTTCCAGCGGCTGCTGAAGTTCGGCCGGCGACTCGGCCTGTCCTTCGTGGCGGTGGTGCACCACCTCAGCGACGTGGTGGACGGAGCGGCGGCGAAGGAGGCCGCCGCGATCCTGAAGATGGCGTCGACCAGGACGATTTATGCCCAGAAGGCGGACGAGGCCCGGGCCACCGGCCGGGTGCTCGGTCTGCCGAGGTGGGCCGTGGAGATCATCCCGACCCTGACGCCCGGTATCGCGGTCTGGGACGTCAACGGCAATGTGCAGGTGGTGAAACACCTGGTCACAGAGTCGGAGCGGCCGATCGTCTTCACCGACCGCGCGATGACGGAGTCGTCGAACGACCGGGACACGGACGACGCGCTGCGCGCCGCGGAGCTGGAGGCGGAGGAGCGGGCGGCGGCGTTCGTGGAACAGCGGATGGGCGACCTGGACGGCACGTCCGAGTCCACGGTGGCTTGAGACTGGGGTCACGATGAGACCAGGCAAGGAACAGCGGGAGCAGCGGGACGGCCAGGGCGGCGTCCCCGACGGCCTGTTGGTGGGTGTGCTGGCCTTCCTGCTGGGTGTGACGCTGATGGTGTGGACGGCCACGGGCCTCGCGGGCTGGTTCTCGCGGGGCACCTGGCCCGACGGCGTGCGGTTCACCCGTACGCCGGTGGCCATACGGCATCTGATCGTCCAGCCGCATGACATCACGGGCGCGTGGCCGGACGCACCGGCCGGTCAGCTGTCCGGGTACGGGCTGTTCTGGGGCCTGTTCATAAGCGAACTGATGGTGCTGTTCGTGCTGACCGTGTTCGGCATCGGCACGGTGGCGCGCTGGAAGTCGGTACGGGCCCGAAGAAAGGCGGCGGCCGCGGCCGGCCACCTGCCCGCCCCGCCCGCCGGCCCTCCGGCAGCGGCACCGGCCTTCGGCCGGCCCGCTCCTACGGCGGCCGCGCCCGCACCTGCCACCGTCCCCACTCCGCTTCCCGGCCCACGCCCCGACCGGGAGGAGTCCCGTCCGCTGGAGCACCTCCCGGCAGGACCGCCGCCCCCTACGGCTCCACTTCCGGCCGCGGCGGAGGACGGACCGCACGCCCCGCTCACCGCCACGAGCCCCGAGCGCCTCGTCACACCCGCCGCACACGCCACCACCGCCCCCTGGACGCCCCCGTCCGTGGTCCTCGGCACCCCCGAGGTCCGTCACCCCGCGGCCGCCCAGGCCGTACGTGACGCCGAGGGCCCCGCGCTCGTCGTCACCTCCAACCCCGCCCTGTGGTCCGAGACGAAGGACGCCCGCGCCAAGCTCGGTCCCGTCCTCCTCTACGACCCCTCACATCTGTGCGACACCCCGGCCCGGCTGCACTGGTCCCCGTTCTCCGGCTGCGAGGACAAGGCGACGGCCGCGGCCCGCGCCGTCGCGCTGCTCGCCCCGGTGCGCCCGACGGCCCGGATCGACCAGGCGGTCGCCGATGTGGCGGAAACGCTCCTGCGGAGCTATCTGCACGCCGCCGCCATAGATGGGCGCACCATCCGGCACGTCCATCGCTGGGCCCAGGGAAGCCAGGTCCAGGAGGCGGTACGGGCCCTGCGCACCCACCAGAAGGCGTCCTCCGGCGCGGCCGGGGAGCTGGAGGCAGTGCTCACCTCGTACCCCGAACGGCGCGACATGGCCCAGGAGTTGACCGCGCGCGCCCTGTCCTCGCTCTTCACGGTCAACATCCGCGAGGCATGCACATCCAACCGAAATGACAGCGTCGCCTTGGATTCCTTCGTCAACGAAGGGGGCACGCTTTATGTGGTCGGTGAATCCATCGAAGATCCCAGACAACACCCCGGCGCGATGCCGCTGCTGACGGCTCTCGCCTCCAGCGTGGTCGAGCGCGGCCGGCGCATGGCCGAACGGTCATCCTCTGGTCGCCTCGACCCACCACTTTCCCTCGTGCTGGACGACGTGGCGGCCGTGGCCCCCCTGCCCCAGCTCCCGGAGCTGCTCTCCACCGGAGCGGACCGCGGTCTGCCCACCCTGGCCCTGCTCCGCTCGCGCGAACAGGGCCGCGCACGCTGGCCGCGGTACGAACTCCCCGTGTAGCGGCGCACGCTAGCTGCGCTCGAACACCATCTCCAGCTCGGACTCCCCCGAGTCCTCGGACAGAGGAACGGTCACCCCGCTCGGCACGAAACCGATCTTGCGGTACAGCGCCCTGGCCCGGGTGTTGTCCTCGTGCACGATCAGCCGCACCCGCTCGACGCCGCGCGACCACGCCCACTCCAGACCGGCGTCGAACAGCGCCTCGCTGAGCCCGCTGCCCCGGTGCTCAGGGCGTATGAACACACCGACGACGTGTCCCTGATCCCGCTCGACCGGCAGCCCCGCCCAGTCCTTGGTGCCGACCTCCTCCATCAGCACCGTCAGGGTGCCGGCCCACCGGCCGTCCGTGCTCTCCGCGACGATCTGCCGGGCCTCCAGTGCCCCTTCGGCCCCGCTCGCGGCCCGCTCCTGCCAGAAGGCGTCCGGCCTGGCGGAGGCCTGCTCGAAGGTCTCCAGGAACGCGAGGTGCGCGACGGGGTCCTGGAGAGCGGCGAGCCGCAGCTCCTTCACCGCGGGCCACTCGTCGGGGCGTATGGACCTGATCACGTAAGACATGGAGCCACCGTAACGACCGAACGAGCCAGGTGCGGACCCATTTTCCCGTTCTCCATCAGCCTCTCCATCAGCCGGGAGGTCTGCGGGAACGCGAAAGAGCCCCAACTCACGGGAACTATCCCGGAGTTGGGGCTCTTTCTCAAAATTTGTTCGGCGGCGTCCTACTCTCCCACAGGGTCCCCCCTGCAGTACCATCGGCGCTGTAAGGCTTAGCTTCCGGGTTCGAAAT